>JBOFGM010000561.1:0-3057 GCA_051649105.1 Iodobacter sp.
TATTCCTGAAGTGGCGCTGGAAGATGGCGACCGGGTGTTTATCCCTGCCCGCTCTGCCACTGTGGCCGTGATGGGCTCGGTATTCAGCCGCAATAATGCCTTTATTTTTGCTAAAAACCGCAGCGTAGGCGATTACTTAGCACTGGCTGGCGGTCCGACCGACAGTGCCGATGCCGACAGTGTATTTGTGGTGCGGGCCGATGGTTCTGTGGTGAGTGCCAAGCAATTTGGCTGGTTGTCGCCCAGCTCCCTGAAGGGCGTGGATGCTTTACCGGGGGATGTGATTGTGGTGCCAGAGAAGTTTGATCGCACTGGTTTTGTAAAAAATGTGCTGGACTGGACTCAGATTCTGGCTAATTTTGGTACTGGCCTTGCAGGTATTAAAGTATTGGGTGATTAAGCCTCTGGTAAGGCATAAGCCCTGCTTGTTAATTAAATAAAGATCAACAAAGGGCGTTTTTGATGGGCTTGTTCGCCGCCATCATTGCGCCCCAACACTAGAAGCCCAATGGAAAATAAAGCCGCGATTCAAGATGAAGACGATGAAATCAGTCTGATTGATTTATTGATTGTACTGGCCAGTCATAAAAAACTATTACTGGGCCTGCCCCTGCTGTTTGCTGCGCTGGCGCTGGCCTATGGCCTGCTGGCGACGCCCATTTTTGAAGCCAAGACCAGTATTTTACCTCCACAGCAGCAGCAATCGAGTGCATCGGCCATGCTGGCTCAGTTGGGCGGCTTAGCCGGTGGAGCAGGTGCAGCCCTGGGGATGAAAAGCCCGAATGATATTTATATTGCCATGATGCAAAGCCGGCGCTTAGAAGAAAAACTGGTGCAGCGCTTTAAATTACAAACGGTGTATGGGGCGAAGACTATTGGTGGAGCATTGGCTGTTTTGGAAGGCAACAGCAAAATTGCAACGAGTAAGGATGGGTTAATTGCGATTGAAGTGATGGATAAAGACCCAAAGTTGGCGGCTGCCATTGCTAATGCTTATGTGGAAGAGCTGCGGGCCCTGAGTAAGGTGCTGGCGGTGACGGAAGCGGCGCAGCGGCGGCAGTTTTTTGAAGGGCAGATTGTAGCGGCTAAAAAAGATCTGGCTGAAGCCGAAGTAGCTTTAAGACAGTTACAAGAAAAAACCGGTGTGTTGCAGCTGAATGAGCAGGGCAAAGTGGCTATCGAAGCCTTAGCCAGTTTGCGTGCCAAGGTCTCGGCCAAGCAGGTGCAGATTAATGCCATGAAAAACTTTGCCACCGCAAACAACCCGGAACTGCAGCGCGCCCAGGCAGAGCTGGACAGCCTGCAAACGCAGCTGGCGGATTTAAGCAAGGGCGGCGAGGAAAATGCAGATGTGTTGCTGGCTAAAAGCAAGGCACCGGGAATCGGGCTGGACTATATCCGCAAGATGCGAGATGTAAAGTATCAGGAAACTTTGTTTGAGCTGATGTCCAAGCAATATGAAATGGCCAAATTAGATGAAGCCAAAGATGGTGCCAATATTCAGGTTCTGGACAGTGCGATTGCTCCGGAAAATAAATCCAAACCTAAGCGCGGTGTGTTGATTTTAATCTCATTATTTGCCGGATTTTTCATTGCAGTATCAGTCAGTTTTATTCTGGAAGCTTTTAATAAAATGGGCCGCGATCCGGAACAAAAACAACGTTTAGATTTATTAAAGAATACATGGAAGGGCGTAGCATGATTTTAGTTACCGGTGGAGCGGGTTTTATTGGTGGTAATTTTGTGCTGGACTGGCTGGCGCAGGGTGATGAACCCGTTATTAATGTGGATAAGCTGACCTACGCGGGTAATCTGGATACGCTGGAGTCATTAAAAGACGATGGCCGCCATGTGTTTGTGCGGGCAGATATTGGCGATAAGGCGGTGATCGGCGAGCTGCTGGCAAAGTATCAGCCGCGGGCGGTGATTAATTTTGCGGCCGAATCGCATGTAGACCGCTCGATCAGCGGGCCGGGTGAGTTTATTCAGACCAATGTGGTTGGCACATTTAATCTGCTGGAAGCGGTGCGCGGCTACTGGAATGAGTTGGCCGCAGAGCCGAAAGCTGCTTTTCGGTTTTTACATGTTTCTACCGATGAGGTGTATGGCTCTTTGGCGGCGGATGAGCCAGCTTTTGCCGAAACGCATACTTATGAGCCCAACAGCCCTTATTCGGCGTCCAAGGCGGCATCGGATCATTTGGTCCGGGCCTGGCACCATACCTATGGTTTGCCAGTACTGACAACCAACTGCTCGAATAATTACGGGCCGTATCATTTCCCGGAAAAACTGATTCCGCTGGTGATTTTAAATGCCCTCGCGGGTAAAGCCCTGCCGATTTATGGCGATGGCCAGCAAATCCGCGACTGGTTGTATGTGACCGACCATTGCAGTGCGATCCGCCGGGTGCTGGAAGCGGGTAAAGTGGGTGAAACCTATAATGTGGGCGGCTGGAATGAAAAGCCTAATCTGAGTGTGGTGGAAACCATTTGTGATTTGCTGGATGAGCTGGTACCCAAGGCTGGGTCTTACCGCGGCCAGATCAGCTATGTCACCGACCGGCCAGGGCATGATAAACGCTATGCGATTGATGCCAGCAAGCTGGAGCGCGAGCTGGGCTGGAAGCCGGCGGAAACCTTTGAATCCGGTATCCGTAAAACGGTGAACTGGTATCTGACTCACCAAAGCTGGGTGGATAATGTCACCTCCGGTGCTTATCAGCAGTGGGTAGAGCAGCAGTATTCCTGATTGGCCTGAGGGTGAGCCAGTTGCTCACCCTGTTATTTAAATACCGGTTGAAACCTATGATGGCTGTTAATTCTGCTCTGTCCGCTGCTTACCCGTGTATTTTACTGACGGGTAAAAATGGGCAGTTGGGCTTTGAGCTGCAACGCAGCCTGGCTCTGTTGGGCGAGGTGGTGGCGGTAGACCGGGCGGATTGTGATTTAAGTGATCCCGCTGCAATCCGCGCCCTGGTGGCGCGGGTGAAGCCGCAGGTGATTGTGAACCCGGCCGCGCATACGGCGGTGGATAAGGCCGAGAGCGAGCCTGAGTTGG
>JBOFGM010000562.1:0-4402 GCA_051649105.1 Iodobacter sp.
CCATTAAAAGGTTGCAGCTTGCCGGCCTGCTGGTAGGGATTCACCATCGCCATCGCGCCCTTAAAAGGCATTTTTCCTTCTTCCGGCGCAGCATCCATATTGGTCTCACTCAGCCAGTAATCCAGATCATGCTGATCGACCCGCAAAATGGCATTGGGAAACGCCAGCTGATCGCCGGCCATCAGCCCGCCAATATGGTCGCCATGCAAATGGGTGATATACACCTCATCAATTTGCTCCGGCTCATAGCCGGCAGCCCTTAAGCCCTCCGGCAGACCGCCCAGCGTTGGCCCGAATAAACCGCCCGCACCGGTATCAATCAGAATCAGCTTTTCGCCGGTATTAATTAAATAGGCATTCACCGAGGTTTCCAGCGGGCTGCTTAAACGCGCCATCGCTAAAATCTGGTCCACATCCGTGCTTTTGGTATGTAAAAGCTTATTCACCGGCAACATCACCGTGCCATCCGACAAAGCCGTAATTTCAAAATCCCCCAGCATCACACGATAAAACCCCGGAGCCTGAGTCTTCACCATGGGCGCAGCCGCATAGGTATTCCATGAGGCAACCACGAGCAAACCAGCCAGTAAACGTTGAGCAAGCATTCCTTTCCCCTTTGGATTCAAAAAAATCACCAACTGATGCGGCCAGACTGACTGGCACCGATTCTTATGCTGACTAAACTTTTCAAGGCATCGTCAATCATAGGATCTAAAAAGGGCATTTTGGTGACGATCCCAGGGGACAAACACGACCTTAACACCCAGAAACAACAAACCCGGCCTGAGCCGGGTCGTGTCGTGTAATGGGAAAACGGTTATTCAATATTTTGAATCTGCTCACGCATTTGTTCGATCAGCACTTTTAATTCAATGGAGGCGCGGCTGGTTTCGGCGCTGACGGATTTAGAACCCAGCGTATTGGCTTCGCGGTTCAGTTCCTGCATTAGAAAGTCCAGGCGCTTGCCTACGGCACCACCTTTTTCCAGAATGCGGCGGATTTCGCTGAAATGCGCATTTAAGCGGGATAATTCTTCGTCGATATCAATTTTTTGCGCAAAGATCACAATTTCCTGACGCACGCGGTCGTCTTCCAGCGTACCCAGTGCTTCCAGAAAACGCGCCTTCATCCGGCCTTCATAGGCTGCGGATAATTGCGGGATCAGGGGGGTCACTTCGTCCACAATGGCTTGCATACCGCCAATGCGTTCCAGTAAATGCGATTTTAATTTTTCACCTTCGCGGGAACGGCTGGCGCTGAAATCGGTAAGGGCTTCCTCCAGCACGCTCAGGCAGGCGTCCCCCAATGCTTCTGGTGCGGCAACCTGAGCCGTTAATATCCCCGGCCAGCGCAGCAGCTCACCCAGATGCAAGTCGGTTGCCAGCGGAGCGATTTTTTTGGCCACGGCAGCGGCGGCTAAAATTTGTTGCAGCAGTTCAGTATTAAGCTGTAATGCGGCTTCATCGCCGGCGCGGGCATTCCAATTTACCCGGCATTCCACCTTACCGCGTGCTAATTTGGCAGAGACGCGCTCACGAATACTGCCTTCAAACGGACGACACTCTTCGGGAGTTCTGAGTGTTAAATCTAAAAAACGGTGGTTCACCGCACGTAATTCCATACTCAGTGTGCCGCCTGGCAGCTCACGCTGCACAGAGGCAAAGCCAGTCATACTTAAAATCATTAGAACTCCTTTAAGGGTATTTGCTTTACATTCCCTCAAGCTGAAATCAAAATTAACAAATACACAAGTATAACGAAAAGACACGGATGGCAACCCCAAGCAATCAACCACTCGCACGCGGGTATCAGCTCCAGAATTACACCATCGCTAAACTGCTGTCTGCAGGAGGCTTTAGCATCGTGTATCTGGCCCACGATGAGAATGACTATCCCGTTGCGATCAAGGAATATTTACCTAATTCCCTGGCACTCAGAACTCAAGGGGAGCAGGTACAGGCCCGCAGTGAAGAAAGCATCGCCTTATTTCGTCATGGTTTGAAGTGTTTTTTTGAAGAGGGCAAAACCTTAGCCCATATTCAACATCCCAATATTATACGGGTGCGCAATTTTTTCCGGGCAAATGACACCGTTTATATGGTGATGGAATATGAGCGCGGCCGTACTTTGCAAAAAGAGATTCAGCTTAAACACACCCGGGGCGGTGTGGATGAAGGCTTAATCCGCCATGTGTTTTACCATTTGCTCAATGGCCTGCGCGAAGTTCATCTGAATAAACTGCTGCATCTGGATATTAAACCGGCCAATATTTATATCCGCAAAGATGGCTCGCCGGTATTGCTGGATTTTGGCTCGGCCCGCCAGACGCTGGTGCTGGAGCAAAGTAAACTCACCCCGATGTATACCCCGGGCTTTGCCGCGCCTGAGCAATATAATAAAAAAGAACCTCACGGCCCCTGGACCGATATCTATGGTGTGGGTGCCAGCCTGTTTGCCTGTATTGCCGGCACAGCACCACAACCTGCGGATCAGCGCTTAAAAGAAGATAAAGTCATTAAGCTGCATGACCGCTATGGAGATCGTTATTCTCCCGAGCTTATTGAGCTGATTTCACGCTGTTTAAGCCTGGATCCGGGGCAACGCCCGCAAAGCGTGCCACAACTGCAGAAACAACTTTTAGAACGCGGCTCCCCCCCCGTTAAGCGTACCGGCATTGTCAGCGCCCTGCGCCGCAAATGGGTTGCACTGTCGACTAAAACCCAGCTGGAAACAGAATGAAATTCACCGTATATCAAAACAGCCGTCAGGGCGGGCGGCAATATAATCAGGACCGCCTTGGCTATTCCTACAGCAGGGATGCATTACTGCTGGTGGTCGCCGATGGCATGGGCGGGCATTTGCATGGCGAAATTGCCGCGCAAATTGCGGTGGAGCTGCTGACCGACCAGTTTCAGAAAAAAGCCCAGCCGATTTTGCGCAACCCGGCCCAGTTTTTATATGACGCCCTGCTGCAATGCCATCATGCGATTGCTGACTATGCCAGCAGCCATCAGTTGCTGGAAATTCCCCGCACCACGATTGTGGCCTGCATTATTCAGGACGGGGTATTGCACTGGGTGCATGTGGGTGATTCACGGCTGTATGTGCTGCGTAAAGGCGTTATTTTAATGCAGACCAAGGATCACTCCAAGGTACAAAAGCTGGTGGACGAAGGGAAAATCACCCCGGAAGAAGCACTGGTTCATCCTGAGCGCAATAAAATTTATAACTGCCTTGGCGGTATTATCCAGCCCGATATTGAAGTGGGCAGCAAAATGCTGCTGAATAATAACGACACCCTGCTGCTTTGCACCGACGGGCTGTGGGGCTGTATTGATCAAACCGATTTAATTCACTTTTTAACCTCGTTTCCGGTTCTGTTTGCCATTCCTCAACTGATGGATCGTGCCGAGCTGCGCGGCGGCAAATTTGCCGACAATATCAGTGCGCTGGGAATTAACTGGCACGATGAAGATGAGCAGCTGTATTCGGAAAATACCTTTGTTTCCACCCAAAAACTCGACCCCAATACCATTACCACCCATATCGACCCTTTAACCGCCAGTTTTGATATTACCGATGATGATATTGAAGCCGCGATTGCCGAAATTCAGGCCGCCATTCAGAAATATTCTAAATAATGGCGGAGAACCGCCGCCCGCTGCCTGACCTCTTGCGCGGAACCGCCGTTGTATTAATGGTGTTTTTTCATTTTTGCTTTGATCTGGCCTATTTCGGCCAGTTAGCGGTGCATACCAATATTGATCCGGAATGGGTGGCCCTGCGCACCCTGATCGTGACGCTGTTTGCACTGGTCGCCGGCCTTTGCACCGGCCCCGTCTCATGGCGGCGTCAGGGCATTTTGCTGGCCTGTGCCGCTGCGGCCACACTGGGCAGCTGGTTTATCTTTCCCCATGCAGTGATCTGGTTTGGGGTACTGCACTTCTTTTTTATGGCCGGTTTACTGGCCCCGCTGTTTATGGGCAAACCCTGGCTGAGTTTATCGCTGGGGCTCGTGCTGATCCTCACGGGCAATCTGCTGCAGGCCACGCTGTTTAACCATCCGGCACTAGCCTGGCTGGGCATGATGACTTATAAACCCGTCACCGAAGATTATGTCCCCCTGCTGCCCTGGTTTGGCGTTGTGCTGGCAGGTGTTGCCGCGCAGTCAATGCTGCCCCGGCCCTGGCAAAATCTGGGCAGCGCCGCCGCTTTATCACCGCTGCGCTGGCTGGGCCGGCACAGTCTGGCCATTTATCTGCTGCATCAGCCTGTTTTATTTGGCCTCCTCGGGCTGATTTTTAAAAAATAAGCCGCCCTGGCTCCCCGGCATCCGCGCTTTTTTAACGCCAGTAGCCTCTTTTTTTGCTGATAACCGGTCAATCAGACGCGCTCTGCCAGC
>JBOFGM010000563.1:0-4381 GCA_051649105.1 Iodobacter sp.
TAAGTGCTTGTTTTGGCTGACCCTTGTTGTCGCATCACAAAGTTATGCCGCTCGCAGCCTGCCTGTTCAGGGGCAGTTTGGTAACCTGAGTGCAGTGGCGATCCCCGAAGTAAAAATTAATGACAAAATTTATCGCACCGCTCCCGGCCTGCGGGTTTATGGGCTGAATAACGCATTAATGCTGCAAAACCATATTCCGCAAAAAGCGGCGGTCTGGTTTCAGATTGAAGCCACAACCGGCAGTGTCTGGCGTTTATGGCTGCTTTCAGATGAGGAAGTGGCTCTTATCAAAGCACGGCCTAAAGCCCTGACGACCGAATAAACAGAACATCCCACAGCAAGATCCAAGCACCATCCACAGAATGAGCACGCAATAATGAGTAAGAAAGTATTTATTAAGACCTTTGGCTGCCAGATGAACGAGTATGACTCGGACAAAATGATTGATGTGCTGCATGCAGCCGAAGGCCTGGTCCAGACTGATAATGTTGAAGAAGCAGATGTTATTTTATTTAACACCTGCAGCGTGCGCGAAAAAGCACAGGAAAAAGTGTTTTCAGACCTGGGCCGTGTCCGGGAACTCAAGCTTAAAAATCCGAATTTACTGATTGGTGTGGGCGGCTGTGTGGCATCCCAGGAAGGCGCGGCCATTGTAAAACGCGCCCCTTATGTGGATATTGTGTTTGGCCCGCAAACTCTGCACCGCTTGCCGGAACTGATGGCAGAACGCCGCCTCAGCGGTGCCTCGCAGGTGGATATTTCTTTCCCGGAAATTGAAAAATTCGACAATATGCCGCCAGCAAGGGTGGAAGGCGCCACCGCCTTTGTCTCGATCATGGAAGGCTGCAGCAAATATTGCTCATTCTGTGTGGTGCCCTATACCCGTGGCACTGAATTCAGCCGCCCGTTTGAAGAAGTGCTGGCCGAAGTGGCCGGCCTTGCCGCGCAAGGCGTGAAAGAAATCACCCTGCTGGGGCAAAATGTAAATGCCTACCGCGGCCCGATGGAAGATGGCGAAATCGCAGACTTTGCCACGCTGCTGGAATATGTGCATGAAATCCCGGGTATTGAACGGATGCGTTATACCACCAGCCATCCGCGTGAAATGACCCAGCGGATTGTGGATTGCTATCGCACCCTGCCAAAACTGGTATCGCATCTGCATTTGCCGGTTCAGGCGGGTTCCGACCGCGTACTGGTTAATATGAAGCGCGGCTATACCACGCTGGAATTCAAATCGCTGGTTCGTAAGCTCAAAGACGCCCGCCCGGATATTTGCCTGAGCTCGGACTTTATTGTGGGCTTTCCGGGTGAAACGGAAGACGACTTTGAACGCACCATGAAGCTGATTAATGATGTGGGCTTTGATGCCTCATTCAGCTTTGTTTACAGCCGCCGTCCGGGCACCCCTGCGGCCGATCTGCCCGATGATGTGCCGGAAGAAACCAAGATGGCCCGCTTAAAACGCCTGCAAGTGCGGATTGATGAGCTGGCGCTGGATGTGAATAAAAGCATGATCGGTACTGTACAGCGCGTACTGGTGGAAGGATTGGCCAGAAAGAATCTGGAGCTTAAAGAGCTGGCAGGCCGCACCGACAACAATCGCATTGTGAACTTTGTGGGTAATCCGCGTCTTATTAATCAGTTTGTGGATGTTCTGATTACAGAAACCTTCCCGCACAGCCTGAAAGGCGAGATTATCGTTAAATAAACGGGGTTTATGATCTGGCATCCATCAAAGCCAAGGCCCGGCCTTGGCTTGTTTATTTGTAAACCGCCGCCATTTACTGCCTGAACCCTGTCTGCAAGAGACAGCCAGAGACTTATTACCACGACTACACTGATTGTCATCAAGGGCCTGGCCAAAAGCAGTAGGCTATAGCCCTGAATTGATCTACCCTTTGCGCATTACCCAAGGAAAACCACCATGCTATCGCCAAAAGATGCTGAACTTTTTGCCGTATTAAGCGACGACGACCTCGACCAATTGGCCGATTTTTTAGAATCTGATGCCGCGCCCGAACAAGCCATGGATTTATCGATGTTGCACGGTTTCTTAACCGCCCAGCTGATCGGGCCGGAAGAAATCTCTGCCGATAAATGGTTTGCCCAGGTCTGGGGCGAAAATGGCGAACGCCCTAAGTTTGCTTCGGTTGCCGAACAAGAACGCATCGAAGGCCTGATTTTGCGCCTGTATAACCAGCTGATGGATGAGCTGGCCGATGCCGAAAACGCCTTCAGCCCGATTGTGTATGTGGATGAAGAAAGCGGCCAGGATATCTCCCAGCAATGGTGTTATGGCTTTACCCTGGGTACATCCATGAACCCGGATGGCTGGCAGGAAATGATGGATGATGAAGAATACGCCCAGCTGGTGTATCCGATTCTGGTTTGCGCCGACGACGAAGGCCGCGCCAATCTGGAAAGCGACGGACAAGATATGGCCGAATTTGAACATGAAGTGGCCGCATCACTGATCGATATTATTCCGGAAATCCGCAACTTCTGGCTGGAACGCCGCGAAGAACCTAAACGCATGCACTAAAAGCCATGGCGCAGATCTGCCGCAGATAAATGATTTATCTGCGGCAGATCTGCGCCCATGATTTTCAGATCACTGCTTCTCTCTTTATTGCGAGTCCTTTTTTTGAATAGCCAAATTATCCACTTCACTCCCGTCGATAATCGCCGTCTGATCAATCTTTGTGGCGCACTCGACGAAAATCTCAAACAACTCGAAACGGCGCTCGATATCACCATCGTGCGGCGCAACGAGCAGTTTCGCGTCAGCGGCAGCACCAAAAATTTGCAGCAGGGTATTCGTTTGCTGGAGCATTTCTATGCCATGGCCGAACAACCGCTGGAACGGGATGAATTACAGCTATCCATTATTGAACTGACGCAAAATGCCGAGCCTGCTTATGTGGAAGAAAACACCATTCCACTGCGCACCAAACGCCATGATCTGCGCGGCAGAACGCCCCGCCAGACCAGCTATATCAAGGCCATCCAGGATCACGACATTACCTTTGGCATCGGGCCGGCCGGTACCGGCAAGACCTATCTGGCGGTAGCCTGTGCGGTTGATGCTCTGGAGCGCGATCTGGTTAAACGGCTGGTTTTAGTTCGCCCGGCCGTTGAGGCAGGTGAAAAGCTGGGCTTTTTACCCGGCGATTTAGTACAAAAAATTGACCCTTATCTGCGCCCTCTGTATGACGCCTTGTATGATCTGATGGGCTTTGACAAGGTGACCAAACTATTTGAAAAAGGCATTATTGAAGTCGCCCCGCTGGCGTTTATGCGCGGCAGAACCCTCAATAACAGCTTTATTATTCTGGATGAGGCACAAAACAGCTCGCCGGAACAAATGATGATGTTTCTGACCCGGATCGGCTTTGGTGCCAAGGCGGTGATTACTGGCGACCCAACCCAGATCGATCTGCCCAAGCATCAAAAATCCGGCCTGATTGATGCTCAGGATGTGCTGGCCGATGTGAATGGCATTGCCCTGCATCACTTCACCAGTGAAGACGTGGTTCGCCATCCGCTGGTGCAAAAAATTGTGAATGCCTACGCAAAAAAAACACAAGAACGTGAAGCCGCGCAAACTAAAACAGAAAGAAAAGCATGAGCCAGCGATCAGAAATCTGTTATCAGATTGAAAGCCAGTCTCCCGGTTTACCGGATGAAGCCTTCTTTACGGCCTGGGCCGAAGCGGCCTTACTGCCTGAAGTACAAAACGCCGAAATCACCCTGCGGATTGTCGACAGCGAAGAAGGCCAACAGCTGAACCGTGATTACCGGGGCAAAGATTACGCCACCAATGTGCTGACCTTTACCTTTGATGACGAGATGCCGGCCGTTCCGGGCCTGCCGTTAATGGGCGATATCGTCTTTTGCGCTCAGGTGGTGGAAAAAGAAGCCCGGGAACAAAATATCAGCCTGAGCGATCACTATGCTCATCTGACAATTCATGGCGTTTTGCACTTGCAGGGGTTTGATCATCTGGAAGAAGAAGAAGCCATTGAAATGGAAAGCTTAGAAACAAAGCTGCTGGCAGCAATGGGGATTGCCGATCCTTATGCGGCAGAAAAATAACCATCGGCCGGCTGCTGACGGAAATCTTTCTTATAAAAACAGCTTTAATAAGATGCATAGTCAAAAAGTACCGCTGTAACCCAGGCGGTACATTCTTCCGGTATCATTCGCGTATCTTTATAACTGGATTTTTACGCCACAATGGATGATTCCCCTTCGGTCATTAAAACCGATTGAAATCAAAGGGTTACCAAAGACTATGCGTGTCATTAAGGGTGCTCATTGTAGCAAATTAAGTGCAGTTCTTGCAGCAAAACTGATCGTAAATCCATCATAAAAATGT
>JBOFGM010000564.1:0-10711 GCA_051649105.1 Iodobacter sp.
TGGCTTCAGCCACGGATCCTGCCATTAAGGAATTGCTGATCTGCGTTAACACAATCACAAATTCATCTCCGCCTAAGCGGGCCAGAATATCGCCGGGGCCAATCAGCGCTTTAAAGCGTTCTGCCACCTGGGCCAATACGGCATCTCCTGCTGCATGGCCTAAAGAATCATTAATGGTTTTAAACCGGTCTAAATCCAGAAAAAATACTGCCAGATGATGCTGATTGCGCCCGGCAGAGGCCAGGGCCAGCCGTAGTTCATCTAATAATAAATTCCGGTTAGCCAGACCCGTGACCGAATCAAAATTAGCCAGCTCGACAATTTTTTCCTGAGCTTCTTTTCGCTCGGTAATATCGGTCATGGTGCCGATTAACCGAGTGGGTTTACCTGCCGGATCAAAGGCCACAAATTGACCGCGCGACTGAAACCAGCGATATTCGCCACTATGAATCCGGCGGCGATATTCGCAAATAAATTGCGTTGTTTTGCCACTCAGATATTGCTGAAACAGCGACTGGGATTGCGCTTTATCGGCAGGATGAACTTGATCCTGCCATTTTTTAAAACTTTCTTCACCGGCAGCAAGGCCCAGCAGCCGGTCATATTCCGGGCTGGTAATGGCCGTTTGCGGGCCAATAATCGGCATATCAAATAAGCCGGTATTGGAGGCTTCCAGAGCAAGGCGTAATTGCTGTTCACTTTTAATAATGGCCAGCTCAGCAATCCGCCGCTCAGAAATATCACGCACTACGGCGCAGTTATATTCCTGATGATTAAAGACGATAAAATTAGAATTAATTTCGGTCGGAACCAGCTCGCCCCCCTGGGTTTTGAACGACACTTCATCCCGTAAATACTTTTGCTCCCGTAAATTAATCCAGAAATCATTCCAGCGCTCAGCATTAAACCCAGGGTTAATATCCCGTAATTGCATCTTTAATAATTGCGCTTCCGGGTAGCCAAGACGGTTACAGGCCGTGGTGTTGACATAACGAATTTTGCCACTCGAATCCAGCCATATCGCCATATCCGCACCATGTTCAACGGCGACTTTAGTCAGATATAAATCGGCTTCAGTTATTTCCAGCCGGGATAACTGGCGGAACACATAAATCAGCAGCATGGCACCACAAGAGAGCATCAGCAGGGTGATAAAGCCATTAAGCAGGCTTTCATTTTTCCAGGCGCGCAGCACCTCATCCCGGTCAATACCAACCGAAACACCCAATTGCCATTGATTCAGATAACGCCAGCCAAACAGGCGGGTCATTTTTTCAACGTGGCTGTATTCGGTAAAAACGCCGCTGGCTTTTCTGGCAAATGAGCGGGCAAAGAAATTCTTATTAGAAATATCCCGGCCAATATCATGCTCATCATAGGGAAAACGGGCGAGAGAGATTCCGTCATTGCGAAATAATCGAATCACAATGCCTTTTCGCTGGCTGAGCGTGGCATAAAAGCGCTCAAAATAAAGCGGATCAATCCCGGCCAGCAGCACGCCATTAAATTGCCCCATTCCGTTGGTCAGTGGCCGCACCATAGGAATCGTTTCCATATTGCCGCTGGGGTCCGTTTGTTGCTCTGCCAGATAAAAGCGTGATTGCGGCTGACTTTTAGGAATATTAAAGGCCAGAGACTGGGAAAGATTATGATCCGGTGCCGGATGCTGCAAAGTGGATGCCGCAATTTCGCCATTGGCATAGGCGGCAGCAAAAGTACTTAATTGCGGATATTCGCTTAATTGGCGGTTAAGCAGGGCATAAAGACAGGGCTCGTTTTTATTGGCGAAACAGCTTTGAAAAATAGTATTGTGCTGAATGATATGCAGGCCATGCAGGCTGTTTTCCATGGTGCGATTCAGATGTTCATCAATAGCCAGCGCAATGGTCTGGGTTTCTTTTTCTGCCTGATTTAAGGTGTCCTGGTAATCCCGGTAAATAGACCAGCTGACTGCCGTTAAAATAAAAACTGAAACACAGACCAATAATACAATCAGCAGTTTACGAATCTGCTTAAAAGACTGAGCGGTGTCATGTGATGGTGTGGCCTGATAATGAAGCACACAAGCTCCTGGGAAAAAATCGCGGACGGCAGAGGCAGGATGAGATTAATTAATTTAAGCAGAGTATCGCACTGAGTGAATCGGCTTCAATGTAATGTGATCTACTTAATTGCCCAGAAAGGGGCTTGGGTAAAACTCCGGGAGAGGGCTCTCCCGGAGCGGTGTTTAATGGCTGAGTACGGTGGATAGCTGATGTTCACCGCTGATCCGGTTGGCGGCCAGCTCGGCACTTTGCCGGTCGGGGTAAGGCCCGAGCCGGACCCGGTGCAATGAGCCTGTGGTCTGGATCAGTAATTTGCCAATATCACTGTCCAGCTGGCTGGATAAGTGATTGCGGAAGCTTTCTGCATTGGCCAGAGAGCCAAATGCCCCCAGCTGCAAGTAAATTCCATTACTGCTTTGAGCCAGTGGAATGGCTTTGGCAGGTTCCGCTTTGACACTGGTGACCGGTTTCACCGCCATGGCAATCGTGGAGGGGGTATCACTGGCCAGCAGGCTTTCAACTTCGACCTCGGCACTGCCGTTCGTCGAGTAACCCAGGCGGCAGGCGGCAAGGAAAGATAAATCCATCACCCGTCCATGCAAAAACGGCCCGCGATCATTCACCCGCACAATAATACTGCGGCCATTGCTTACATTGGTCACGCGGGCATAGGAGGGAAGGGGCAGCGTTGGGTGAGCCGCCGTAATGGCAAACATATCGTAGATTTCGCCGGTCGAGGTTTTCTGACCGTGAAATTTACGTCCATACCAGGAGGCTACGCCGCGCTGCTTTAATTCACCCGGCCGTGGCAGCGGGGTAAAGTTCTGCCCCAGCACGGTATAGGGATTATTCGCCCAGCGGTGCAGAGGTTCCCAGCGTGGCAGGGGTTCCGGGATCAGATCGATATCTTGCGGGAAGGTATCCATCGGACCATCATCTTTATAAAACGCGCCGCTGCCCTTGGCTGAGTAGTTACAGCTGTATTGTGCCGGCGTGGTCTGGCCGGCCGGCAGGCGTGCAGGCTGCGAGGGTTTTGCCGGAGGAGGCAAGGGTGTGGTACTGCAGGCCGCCAGTAACAGCGCGGCCAGCAGAGCAGAGGAATATTGTAGCTTCATGATTTCATCAGTTTTCTATCGCCCTGGACGCTCATTAAGAGGCCAAAGCCGGTAAGGAGTGACACCATCGAGGTTCCGCCATAAGAGACCAGCGGAAGTGGCACACCAACCACCGGTAAAATGCCGGAAACCATGCCCATATTTACAAAGGCATAGGTGAAAAATGTCAGGGTAATGGCGCCTGCTAATAAACGTCCAAACAGGCTGGAAGCATTATTGGCAATAATCAGCCCGCGCCCGATCAACAGCAAATAGAGCAGCAGTAAAATAATATTGCCGAACAGGCCGAATTCTTCGCCAAATACCGCAAAAATAAAGTCTGTGGTGCGTTCCGGAATAAAATCCAGATGGGTTTGTGTGCCGTTCAGCCAGCCTTTGCCAAAAAGGCCGCCCGAGCCAATGGCAATCGTGCCCTGAATAATATGGTAACCGGCCCCCAAAGGATCTTGCATCGGGTCGAGCATGGTGGCAACCCGCCGGCACTGGTATTCGTGCAATATCTGGATACAAGAGTTCCAGTGCATCACCGTATAAGCCAGCCCGCTGCCCGCTGCCGCCATGACGCCAATAAACTTCCATGACAGCCCGGCAAAAAACAGCACATAAAAACCGGAAGAGGCAATCAGCAGGCTGGTGCCCAGATCGGGCTGCTTCATAATCAGCCCCACCGGAACCACCATCAGCAGCGCGGCAAATAAATAATGCTTCCAGCGGATGCTGGTTTCAAAATGATGAAAATACCAGGCCAGCATCATGGGCAGGGCCAGTTTCATCAGTTCTGATGGCTGGATCTTGGTCACACCAATATGCAGCCAGCGCCGTGCGCCATGGCTGATATCGCCAAACAGGGCCACCGCAATCAGCAGCAGCAAACCCACCACATAGGCAGGCACGGCCAAACGCATCAGGGTTTGTTGCGAGGTATTGGCCACCAGCCACATGACCGTCATGGCAATACCCATAAAGGTCATTTTATTCAGGATCATATCCAGATCCCGGTTGGAGGCCGAAAACAGCAAAATGCAGGACAGCAGTAAAATCAGCATGGTAAATAACAGCAGCCAGGGGTCAATTGGCCTGATAAAGCGGGCCCAGAGATGTTTAATCACTGATGATCTCCTCGGTACTGCTGGCTGAATTGGCTGCGGATGCAGCGGCCGGACTACCGCCGGCCTTAGGGATCGCTGGCATTTTACCGCTCAGATAGTAATCCAGCGCCTGGCGGGCAATAGGGGCTGCGGCCTGGGCACCAAACCCGCCGTTTTCCACAATCACGGCCAGAGCAATGGTCGGGTTTTCGGCCGGGGCAAAAACAATAAACCAGGAGTGATCACGTAAGCGCTCACTGATGTTTTTATTATATTTGCTGCCCTTTAAGCTATAGACCTGTGCCGTACCGGTCTTTCCGGCGGCAATATAGTTCGCGCCGGCAAAGGAGCGTGCACCGGTTCCTTCGCGGATCACCCCGGCCATACCGCGGATCACCCGTTCGGTATTTTCATTTTTCCATGGCAGGGTTTTAACGGGTTGCGGCTCGACCATTTTCACCACCCCGGTGACGGGGTCGATAATCTTGCTGACCGCATGCGGGCGGAACATCACACCGCGGTTGGCCAGCGTGGCCGTGGCATGGGCCATTTGCAGCGGGGTGTAGCTGTTATAGCCCTGACCAATCCCGATCGATACGGTTTCGCCCGAGTACCAGCGTTGTGTGGCTGCGGTTTTAAAGCGTTTTTTCTTCCATTCCGGGCTCGGCAAGACACCGGGACGCTCACCATATAAATCCACCCCGGTTTTACTGCCGAAATCGAGGGTGGTCATAAATTTGGCGATATTCTCGATGCCCATTTGTACTGCCAGCTGATAGAAATAGGTATCGCTGGACACAATAATGGAGCGATCAAAACTCATTGAGCCATAACCACCGGCGTGGGAGTCGCGGAATTTATTATTGCCATACATAAAATAGCCGGGATCGCTGATGGTCTGCCGGGTTAAGGGGAAATCCCCTTCCAGTGCGGCCAGTGCCATAAAGGGCTTAAAAGTGGAGCCCGGAGGATATTCACCACGGGTGGCGCGATTAAGCAGCGGTTTATCCGGCGAGGTATTTAATTCATTCCAGTTTAAAGGATCAATGCCATCGACAAATAAATTGGGATCAAAGCCTGGTTTGGAAACCATGGCCAGAATACCGCCGGTTTTAGGGTCAATCGCCACCAGTGATCCACGGCGTTTATCAAATAAATCTTCCACTACTTTTTGCAGTTTAATATCGACCGATAAAGTCAGATCGCTGCCGGGTACCGGCGGAGTGCGGCGAAGGGTGCGGACAGCCCGGCCACCGGAATCAATTTCAACTTCTTCAAATCCGGTTTTGCCGTGTAATTGCTGCTCGTAACTTTGCTCCAGACCAATTTTTCCCATATGGTCGGTGCCGCGATAATTTGCAGCCACACCGTCTTCATCCAGCCGTTCTGCGTCTTTGGTATTGATACGGCCGATATAGCCAATTAAATGGCTGGCAATTTCGCCCAATGGATAATGACGGAATAAACGCGCTTTAATTTCCACGCCGGGAAAGCGATAGCTATTGGCGGCAAAGCGCGCGACTTCTTCATCACTTAAACGGGTGCGAATAGGCAGCGTTTCAAAATCACGGGTTTCTTCGCGTAATTTCTTAAAACGGCGTTTATCTTTGGCGGTGATTTCAATAATGCCGGACAGCTGCTCAATGGTTTCTTCCAGATTAGCTTGTTTGGAAGGAGTGATTTCCAGCGTATAGGCAGAAAAATTATGCGCCAGAACCACGCCATTGCGGTCACGGATAATGCCGCGGGAAGGGGGAATAGGAACCAGTGAAATACGGTTTTGTTCAGCCAGTGTCATGTATTTATCATGCTGCACGGCCTGCAGCCAGATAAACCGCCCCAAAAGCAGGGCAAACAGGGATAAAACAAACAGAGCAGCCACAATGATACGCAGCTGGAAAGCATAGCGCTCCCGGTGCTGATTTTTAAGTTCGCCGCGGCTCATAGTTCTTCAGTATTCGGTTTGCGTTGATGGGAGAGCAGAAGATTTGAAAGGGGAGGCCAGATAAATGCGGCTAAAAAACAGCCTGCAAAGTAATTCCAGCCAACAAAGGGGGCACCCATCATGGTGCGTAATGCCAGCATCAGGCCCTGGCCTGCCAGCATCAGCCCGAGGGCCACAAATGCCTGTTGCCAGAACGGGAAAATCGCCAGTTGCCGCTGACGCGATAAGGTCAGATAAGCCATCATGGTATAGGCCAGCGCATGCTGACCCAGTACATTACCGTCGGCGACATCCATCATTAAGCCCAGGCAAAACGCCCAGCCAACCCCTACGCGGCGGGGCTGGTTTAATGTCCAGTAGATAATAAACAGCGCCACAAAATCAGGCGCAAAGCCAATCAGACCGGCCTGCCAGGGCAAAAGATTAATGGCCAGCGAGATTAAAAAAGTAAATAAAATAAAACTGCTGCGGACAGGGCGGAGCAGCTGGCGTGAAATGGGCATTAGCGACCCTTCTTTTTCTTAGAGCCTGCCGGCTCTGAAGCGTTTTCCGGGTAAGGAGTAACGGCTTGGTTATTTTGCAGAATCAGCAAAAAGCGGTGCTGTTCAATTCCGGCCAGTGGGGTGCAATAAACGCGCGCAAAGGCATTGCCCATATTGCGTTCAATTTTTTGTACCCTGGCAACAGGCAGTCCGGCCGGGTAAAGGCCGTCAATACCGGAGGTAATCAGCGTGTCGCCCACTTTAATATCGGAGTTTGACGACATATTGCGAATTTCCAGCGCTAAACCCCGCCCCATGCCATAAATGACGGTGCGAAGCTGATTACGCTCAATTTGCACCGGCACCATATGGTTGCGGTCGGAAATCAGCCGTACTTCGCTGGTCATGGGCTGAACGCGCACAACCTGGCCCACCACACCGCTGGCATCAATCACAATTTGCCCTTCGGTCACCTTGCCATGCTCACCCTGATTCACAATCAGACGGGCGGTAAAGGGATCGCGGCCGTTATACAGGATTTCTGCCAGTTGGCTGGGTTGACTGGTCTGGACTGAGGTCAGTTGTCGCAGACGGGCATTTTCAGTTTCTAATGCTTTAAGTTTCATGGCATTAACACTGGCAACTAACTGGGCATCATGCAGCTTACGATTTTCCCCCAGCAGTTCGGCTTGTCTGGATAAAAAGGTACTGGTGTCCCGCAGAAATTCAAATGGCGCGGTGACCAGCCATTGAACCGGGTAAAGCAAGACCGAAAGCTGCTGGCGGACAGGCCCCAGCAATTTATAGTTGGCATCCCCCACGATCAGGCAAATAGACAGTACGGAAAACAGGATAAACCGCGTCAGCGGTTTAGGTCCCTGCTTAAAAAAGGCGGGCTGAGAGGCTTGCATGAAAGAAGGCCGGTGATTCTCAAAAGCTGACAGAAGTGCTGGCCACCAGACCCGTGGCGGATCTGGCGGAAAGCCGGTGTTTTATAGCAAGCCGGGCCCGCAGACCCGGTTTGTAGCCGGTCACTGGGCGTTAATCGTAAGTAAAGATGCTGCCCGCTTTATCGAGTTTTTCCAGCGCTTTACCAGAACCACGCACCACGCAAGTCAGTGGATCCTCTGCAACAAAGACCGGCAAGCCGGTTTCTTCCATTAACAGACGGTCTAAGTCACGCAGCAATGCGCCACCGCCGGTCAGAACCATGCCTTTTTCCGCAATATCCGCACCCAGCTCCGGAGGAGTTTGTTCCAGCGCCTGTTTTACCGCCGACACAATCTGATTCAGCGGTTCGGTTAAGGCTTCCAGAATTTCATTGCTGGAAATAGTAAAGGAGCGTGGAATCCCTTCGGCTAAGTTGCGGCCTTTTACTTCCATTTCGCGCACTTCTGCACCCGGGAAGGCACTGCCGATGCGTTTTTTAATTTCTTCTGCAGTCGCTTCACCAATCAGCATGCCGTAGTTGCGGCGAATGTAATTGATAATGGACTCGTCAAATTTATCCCCGCCGACGCGTACGCTGGAGGCGTAAACAATACCGCCCAGCGAGATCACGCCCACTTCTGTGGTTCCGCCGCCGATATCCACCACCATGGAGCCTGTGGCTTCTTCAACCGGCATGCCGGCACCAATGGCAGCTGCCATCGGTTCTTCAATCAGCTCAACCTTGCGGGCACCGGCACCCAGAGCAGATTCGCGGATGGCACGGCGTTCAACCTGAGTTGAGCCACATGGCACGCAAATCACAATCCGGGGAGGTGAGGAGAACATACGGCTTGGGTTCACCTTTTTGATGAACTGTTTCAGCATTTGTTCGGTGATGGTGAAGTCGGCAATCACGCCGTCTTTCATCGGGCGGATGGCATTAATGCTGCCTGGAGTACGGCCCAGCATTTTTTTTGCTTCCGCACCGACGGCCAAAATGGTTTTTTTACCAGACGGGCCGCCTTCTTGTTGGATAGCAACGACAGAAGGTTCATCAAGCACAATTCCCTTGCCCTGCATATAAATCAGCGTATTGGCAGTACCAAGGTCAATGGCGATGTCGTTGGCAAAGTAGCCTGATAGAAGTCCAAACATTCGGGTCTCGCACTTTTGTTCATGTTGAAGGCCGCCGGTAAAGTACCCACGGACCAGAAATTGGGGTTTGCCACCTCGTTACGCGGCTTGCCAGCAGGCAAAAATCCGCTTGTCTTTGGCGGCAGTGCAAGCAGAAAAGTTCCGCGGCACTTTGTTCTGTGACTCTGCCACCTTAGTATACTGACGGGTGGTAGTAATCAAACCCTGTATGATACCCTATCGAGTTGACGTTAATAAATGTTTACGGGGTAAATCCGACCATGTCCCTGTCTATTGAAGATGTACAGCGCATCGCCCGCCTGTCCCGCATCGCGGTAACCGGTGATGAATTAGCTGCGACACAAAGCCAGTTAAACCAAATTCTTACCTTAATTGAAGAAATGCGAGCTGTTGATACCTCCGGTATCGAGCCGATGGCGCATGCCCAGGACGTGATGCTGCGCCTGCGCGACGATGTCGCCCGCGAACCGGACCGCCGGGAAGCCTGGCAGTCCGTGGCTCCAGCAGTTGAAGCTGGTTTATATCTTGTTCCGCAAGTTATTGAGTGAGGGGCCGGGACATTGGGGCGTAAGCCCTGATTATCCTTGCTAAAAAATATGATAGAAAAATCAGTTAAACAGCTGTCAGCGATGCTGGCGGCCAAAGAAATCTCTGCGGTCGAAATGGCCAGCGAATATCTGGCGCGGGCAAAAGCCTTTAATGGTGAGCTGAACGCTTTTATTACGCTGGATGAAGATAAAACGCTGGCAGAAGCCCGCGCGGCCGATGCCTTGCTGGCGTCAGGCCAGGCCGGCATCCTGACCGGTGTGCCGATTGCGCAAAAAGATATTTTTTGCCAGCAAGGCTGGAAAACCACCTGCGGCTCAAAAATGCTGGACAATTTTGTCTCGCCTTATGATGCCAATGTGATTGAGTTGTGTCGTAAGGCTGGTTTAGTCAGCCTTGGCCGCACCAATATGGATGAGTTTGCGATGGGCTCATCCAATGAAAACAGTTTTTATGGCCCGGTGAAAAATCCGTGGGATAAGCTGGCTGTGCCTGGTGGCTCCTCCGGTGGCTCTGCTGCAGCCGTTGCTGCACGTCTGGCCCCGTTTGCTACGGCAACCGATACCGGTGGTTCGATTCGTCAGCCTGCCGCATTTTGCGGTGTGACCGGGATTAAACCGACCTACGGTATTGTCAGCCGTTTTGGCATGATCGCTTTTGCCAGCTCGCTGGATCAGGGCGGCCCGATTGGTAAAAGCGCTGAAGATTGCGCCTTACTGCTGAATGTGATGGCCGGGTTCGATGAGCGCGACTCCACTTCGCTGGAACGCGTGAAAGAAGATTACAGCCGTGATCTGGCTGCGCCGCTGGCCGGTTTAAGAATTGGCCTGCCCAAAGAATATTTTGCCGAAGGTCTGGCCAGTGACGTGGCAGCGGCCATTGATGCTGCGATTACTGAATATAAAAAGCTGGGTGCAACGGTGGTTGAAGTCAGCCTGCCTAATACTAAGCTGTCCATTCCTGCCTATTACGTTATTGCTCCGGCCGAAGCTTCCAGTAATTTAAGCCGCTTTGACGGCGTGCGTTACGGACACCGTGCGGCTGAATATACCGGTCTGGCAGAAATGTATGAAAAAAGCCGTGCCGAAGGGTTTGGCTGGGAAGTGAAGCGCCGTATTCTGACCGGCACCTATGTGCTGAGCCATGGTTACTACGATGCTTACTATCTGCAGGCACAAAAGATCCGCCGCATTATTGCTAATGATTTCCAGGCGGCTTTTGAGCATTGCGATGTGATTGCCGGCCCCGTGGCTCCGACTGCCGCATGGAATCTGGGCGAGAAAAACGCCGATCCGACGGCCATGTATCTGGAAGATATCTATACCCTGGCGGTTAATCTGGCAGGTTTGCCAGGTATGAGTCTGCCGGTGGGTTTTGCGGCCAATGGCCGTCCTGTTGGCTTGCA
>JBOFGM010000565.1:0-1776 GCA_051649105.1 Iodobacter sp.
ATAGGACACATAAAAGCCCGCAAAATCGCGCATATGTTCGCTTTGCGATTTGGCAATTAAGGATTCCGGGGTGATTCCTAGTTTTTCTGCGCGCAGCATAACCGGCGCGCCGTGTGTGTCATCAGCACAAACACTGTGACAGACGTGGCCGCGTTGTTTTTGAAAGCGTACCCAGATATCGGTTTGAATATGTTCGACCATGTGGCCAAGGTGAATCGCACCATTGGCGTAGGGAAGGGCTGAGGTAACGAGAATCTTGCGCGGCATCGTGGCGAAAACCAAGTAAAAAAGAGAATAAGGAATTATCCCCAATATTTCATCAGACTGCGAGGTCAATACTGAGTTATTTATGCTATTACCCGTAATTTAGCCATTCACCGCCGCTACCGGGCGGTATTTGCCCGAAATACACCCAATAAATGCCGGCTGAATTTATTCAGTGCGGGTCGGTCCATGCCCTCGTCATTAGTCTGGCAACTCTTTGCCACGCTCTCTATAGTAAGAAACAATGTCATCTTTGGGTCATGATCAGCCATGAAGTTATTTCTTCACCGGTTTTCCTGGGGAAAAACGCTGTGGCGGGGGCCTTTGCTGGCCGGCGGTCTGGGGTTGCTGCTGACCGTGGTGCTGGCTATTTTTGTGGCCGGAGCCGATCACGACCGGGCAGAGGCTGCTTTTTTGCAAACCAGCAGCAGCCTGGTTTTGGCCATACAAAACCATCTGGCCGTTTATGGTGAGGGCTTGCAGCGCGCACAAAGTCAGGCCGACAGCGTGGACAGAGCAGGTTTTGTGGATTATCTGCGGCTGATTGATTTAACCGCCTCCCGGCCCGGTGCTTTGTCCGTGGGGCTGGTGCGCTGGGTGCCGCAGGCAGAGAGAGCCGCTTATCAGGCCCGGTGGGCCGCAAGCCCGGCCAATCCTTTACTCAGAATGGCGGGCTCTGACGATGCCTGGGTGATCGAGGTCCTGGAGCCCGGCATTTTTAAGACGCATGTGGCGGGATATGATTTTTCTGCCGACTCGTCGATTGCGCCTTTGCTGGCCGCGGCCCGCAAAAATGGCCAGCCGGTTTTAATTCGCTCGGTGATGATGGGCGCTAAACATAATGCTGATTTTTTTGTTTTCTCTCCATGGTACAGCGCCAGAAATGCGGATAAAAAAAACGTGCTGGGTTTTATTTATATGCCGGTGAGTATCAGCAGAATGATGGCCGATATAGATAATCAGTTCGGGCAATTAATTAAATATAATATTTATTCAGGGAAAGAGTTAAATCCGGAAAACAAAATATATGACAGCCGCTCGGTTAAAGATATTAACAGCAGTATTGAGCTGGCGGTGGCGGATTACAGCCGCAAGGTCTCTGTTAATTATGGCGGAACGGCTTTAACAATTACCACCGAAAGCCGGCCGGAGTTTTCTGCCCTGTACGGCAGAAATACAGCATTCTGGATACTGGGTTCCGGGATAATATTCAGTTTATTTCTTTCCCTGATTTATGCGCTATATCTGGTCAGCCGTAAAGCGCATTATAAAAATGATCTGTCAGCCCGGAAGGAATCGGGCTGGCGCGCTCAATATCATCAATTGATGCATATGATCAGTGATGCCGTGCTGATTACCAGCTGCCAGGGGCATATTTTGAGTATGAATCAGCGTGCGGCTGATTTATTTAATTTAAATATGGATGAATTAACCGGGCGTCATATTTCTGATTTATTTGAGAATTTATCCCCGGATGAAACCGATAAATATTTATACCGCAGCATTCATCAG
>JBOFGM010000566.1:0-2576 GCA_051649105.1 Iodobacter sp.
ACGAGTTAAACCCGTTAAAGTCTGGCGACCATAGCGAGGTGGTCCCACTCCTTCCCATCCCGAACAGGACAGTGAAACACCTTAGCGCCGATGATAGTGCAGATTACCTGTGTGAAAGTAGGTCATCGCCAGACACCCCTTACTGAACGAATCGAAAGATTCGCACGTTAAAAAGCAAACCCCGATATCTTACGATATCGGGGTTTTTGCTATGCGCGAAACAATCACCCCAAGGGGTTATCTGCGCAGGCCGCGGGATAACGGCCTGGCTTAAAGCGTGCTTATTTAATCAACTGGCGTTGTTTCGCCATTTTTGGCAATCAGATCCTGATACCAATAAAAACTGTCTTTTTTAATCCGGCGCAATTCTTTGGCATCCTGCTCATCGCGGTCGATATAGACAAATCCATAACGTTTTTGATAGCCATTCAGCCAGCTCAGAATGTCGGTAAATGACCAGGCACAATAGCCCAGCAAATCTACCCCATCGCTGATCGCTTGTTTGCAGGCCGTAATATGGCTCGCTAAATAAGCAATCCGGTAATCGTCATGAATATGGCCATCATCTTCCAGCTTATCGAATTCACCCAATCCGTTTTCGGTAATTAACAGGGGCAAGGCATATCTTGAGGACAGCCGGCGAAGGCCGATACGCAGCCCGGTGGGATCGATGCTCCAGTCCCAGTTGGTGGTCTCCAGATAGGGGTTGGGGGCCGTCTTGTACAGACCGGGAATGCCACTGGAAGGTGTGCTGCCCTTTTGTCCGGTGGTGTTGATGCGCTGCATGGTCTGACCATCCGGTGGATTGGTGGTGAACGTCAGGCTTTGGTAGTAATTGACGCCAATAAAGTCTGGCAGGCCCTGTTTAAGCAGTTCCAGATCTCCTGGCTGAATATCAGGCGCCTCGCCGGTGGTTTGCAGATAAGCCAGTGCTGCCTGTGGGTAGCGGCCAAAGCAGTAGGTATCCAGCCACCAGTAGTTGGTAAACTCCTCGGCATTTTCACAGGCCAGCATATCTGCTGAAGAGCTGCTTGCCGGGTAAGCCGGGGAGTAGGCAAAGCTGGGGCCGATCAGTCCGTCGGGAACATATTGGCGAAAGGCTTTGATTACGGTGGCATTGGCCAGAAAGGCATGATGGTTCACGGCAAAAAAGCGTTTTCTGTCCTGCACTGCCGGCGGGTGTGTGCCGAGCTGGTAGGCATTTGTCAGATTATAGTTTTGCTCATTCAGCGAAACCCAATATTTCACTTTGCCGGCAAAGCGGCGAAACAGCGTGATGCAAAAATGCTCAAAGTCGGCAATGATACGACGGTCTTCCCAGCCACCATATGCATCTTGCAGAGTCTGTGGTAAATCCCAGTGGTAGAGGGTCAGTACCGGCTCAATATGATGTTCCAGCAGGGTATCGATCAGCTCTTCATAGAAAGCCAGACCGGCTTCATTGGCCTCTCCATTGCCTGCCGGGTAGATGCGTGGCCAGCTGACTGAAAAACGGTAAGCTTTCAGCCCCATCTCAGCCATCAGAGCGATATCTTCTTTTAAGTGGTGGTAATGGTCCACCGCGATATCACCATTGCTGCCCTGAAAGGTATGGCCTGGCTGCTTGCTGAATACATCCCATACCGACGGCCCTTTGCCATCTTCATTCCATGCCCCTTCAACCTGATAAGCCGCTGATGCGGCACCCCATAAAAAGTCGGCCGGAAAGGCTTTGAGTTGTTGGTGGTGCATATTTTTCCTTTGGCGATGTGCGTGCGGTAAGTGCAGCTATCGTGGCATCGGCATGGATGACTGACTACAGGGTGCCGGTTTGCTCTGATCGAAAACTGCTTGTCGTCCAGCATGCGGCAGCCATAGAATTCCGTCCAATGAAGAATAGTATTGTTAATGATTCCACGGGGGAATAATGGAGCTGCGTGATCTGAAGTCCTTTGTGGTCCTGGGCGAGGTGCTGCATTTTGGCCATGCGGCAGTACGCCAGCATGTGACTCAGTCTGCTTTAAGTAAGCAAATCAGCAGGCTGGAAACGGAGCTTGGCGGGCCTCTTTTTGAGCGCAATGCCAGCAGCACCCGGCTGACGGGACTGGGCCGGGCGCTATATCAGGATGCTTGCCTGATTGTTGAGCAAAGTGAGCAATTTGGCCGCAAAGCACGCGATGTGCAGGCCGGGACAAGTGGTGTTTTGCGGATTGGCTTCGGCGTGGCCACCAAGGTGCTGGTGCCGGCGGCTATTTCCCGCTTCAGGGCGGAGCGGCCCAATGTCAAAATCGAGCTTTGTGATTTATCCACTCATCATCAGATTATGGCCTTGAATGAAGGCCGGCTGGATCTGGGTTTTTGCCGGCTGCCGGTGCCGGCTAACTGGCCGGCATTGCCCGTGCTTAAGGCCCGGTTTATTGCAGTTTTGCCGCTGGGCTTTGCTGCCACCGGGCTGCCTGATCTGATCAATAAACCAATGGTAACGGTTCAGCGCGATAAAGCGCCCTCATTTTATGATCATCTGATGAATTATCTGGCCCAGGAGGGGCTGCGTTTTTCAGAAATTCAGGGGGTGACTGATTTTGCAGCAGCAGTAG
>JBOFGM010000567.1:0-3220 GCA_051649105.1 Iodobacter sp.
ACAGAAGTTGGTGGTGAACTGCTGACGATTGAAGCGGTAAAATTCCCGGGTAAAGGGAAAATGATTCAGACCGGTAAGCTCGGTGATGTGATGCAAGAATCCATCCAGGCTGCATTGTCGGTTGTGCGCAGCCGTGCTAAAACACTGGGGATTGATCCTGATTTCTATCAGAAAATCGATATGCATATTCACTTCCCGGAAGGCGCCACACCAAAAGATGGCCCGTCCGCAGGGATTGGTATTGCAACAGCCATGGTTTCAGTCTTGTCGGGAATTCCGGTTCGTTGCGATGTTGCAATGACCGGTGAAATAACGCTGCGTGGCGAAGTATTGCCAATTGGCGGTTTAAAGGAGAAACTGCTTGCTGCTCACCGTGGTGGGATCAAGCAGGTATTAATTCCTGAAGGAAATGTCAAGGATCTCGCAGAGATTCCGGATAATGTGAAGCGCGGGCTGACTATTCACCCGGTCAAGTGGATTGATCAGGTGCTGGGTCTGGCTCTGGAGCGTGTACCGGAAGTTTTCCCGGAAGAAGCGGCTGCTGCGGATGTTTTACCGCCAGCTGCGGCTGAAGGGACCGGAACGCTGACTAAACATTAATTGACATCAGATTTTGTGGCTTGTTATAAAGTTGTAGTCGTTAGTTAATCGTATCAATCTAATCAGAATTGTAAGGGGACGTAAGTGAATAAATCGGAACTCATCAACGCCATCGCAGAATCCGCTGGTCTCTCCAAGGCTGATGCAGGTAAAGCTCTGGATGCAACGGTAGAAGCTGTAACTAACGCACTGAAGGCTGGCGATGAAGTCACGCTGGTAGGCTTTGGTTCTTTCTATGTTTCAGAGCGTGCTGAACGCAGTGGCCGTAATCCTCGCACTGGTGAGACCATTGCAATTGCCGCAGCTAAGCAGCCTAAATTCAGAGCTGGGAAATCACTGAAAGACGCAGTACAATAATCGGCTTGCTTTACTGACTGGCAGTTTTAGTTAAGTAAAGCCGGAGATAGGGTGGTTAGCTCAGTTGGTTAGAGCACCTGCTTCACACGCAGGGGGTCGTTGGTTCGAATCCAATACTACCCACCAAATGAAATAAAATAATGGCAGCAGGGTCCGGGATGTATTCCCGGATTTGATTGGTATTATTTGCTTCATTGTCTTCAAAGGAGTGGTAGTTCAGTTGGTTAGAATACCGGCCTGTCACGCCGGGGGTCGCGGGTTCGAGTCCCGTCCGCTCCGCCAATAAAGATTAAAATAAAAAGCCAGGCAGAAATGCCCGGCTTTTTATTTATCAATTACCTGCCTTAGCAAGACAGCAGGGCGTCAATCTGGCATCATATGCCGCGAATCACTCGCGGAGTTGCCTGTCCCATGTTTTCCTTTGTTGAAAAAAACAAGACCGCCGTTCAGGTGGTGCTTGGCCTGGTATCTTTAGGTCTCGTTGTCGGTGTTGGCCTTACCGGTTACAGCGCGATGGAAGATGGTGAATCGTATCTGGCTAAAGTAGGTCAGACACGCATTACGCCTCGTGAACTTGCTGAAGCTATCGGTAACCGTCCCGTTCCCAATGAGATGAAACCAAGAATATTGGAAGAGCTTGTTCAAAAGCAGTTACTGCTGGAACAAGCCGCTAATCTGCATTTACGTATTTCCGATGATCAGATCCGGGATGCGATTGCGGCTATCCCTGATTTTCAGGAAGACGGTAAGTTTAGTGCTCAGCGCTATAAAGACTTGCTGGCCGCACAGCAAATGACGCCGCTGATGTTTCAGCAGCGCGTGCGCGATGACTTGGCTACACGTCACTTACTGGCTGGATTTTCCAGCGGCATTCAATCTAAAGCGATGGCCGACTATATGGCTAAGCTGTTGGGCGAAAAGCGTGATGTGGCGATGCTGCAAATTTCACCTGCCGCTTTTATGTCGCAAGTGAGTGTTTCTGATGCTGAAGTAAAAAAATATTACGATGCACATCCGGCGGAATTTAAATTGCCGGAAATGGCGCGTCTGGAATATGTGGTTCTTTCGCAGCAGGAATTGGCCAAGTCGGTCACAGTCAGCCATGACGAAATACAAAAGTATTTTGATGCGCATAAGGCACAGCTGACCGGCGAAGAGCGTAAAGCCAGCCATATTCTGATTACCATGCCTAAAGATGCCGCACCGGACGCTAAAAAGGCGGCTCACGCCAAAGCCGATGCCTTACTGGCTGAGCTAAAAGCCAATCCGGCACGTTTTGCTGAACTGGCTAAAAAAGAGTCGCAAGATCCGGGCTCTGCCGCGAATGGTGGTGATCTGGGCTATTTTGCTCAGGGTGCCATGGTCAAGCCTTTTAATGACGCAGCATTCCAGCTTAAAAAAGGTGAAATCAGTGCGGTTGTGACCAGTGATTTTGGACTGCATATTATCCGTCTGGATGATGTGCGCAGCAAAACGCTGGCTGAAGTGCAGCCGGAAGTTGAGCAAAAGCTGAAATTAGAAAAAGTAAGCCAAAGCTATCAGTCACAGGTTGAAAAGTTTAATGAGCTGGTTTATCAGCAGGCAGACAGCCTGAAGCCAGTAGCAGAGGCCTTTAAACTGGCTGTACAGCAAAGTTCATGGGTTACCCGTGCCAAGGCGACCGATGAATTGCTGAACAACGAGAAGCTGCGCGAAGCCGCATTCAGTGATGACGTGCTGAAAAAGAAACATAACTCTGAAGCCATTGAAGTGGCTCCGGGTACCATGGTTTCTGTACGGGTGATCGAAGCCAAGCCGGCTCAGTCCCCTAAGCTTGAAGTAGTGAAAGCGGTGATTGTTGAAAAGCTGAAGCAAGAACAAGCCATTAAGCTGGCGATTGCTGAAGGCAGTAAGAAACTGGCTGAGCTGAAAAAGGGCGGGGCAGACAGTCTGACCTGGCCGGCAGCGCAACCGATGGTTCGTTTAGGTCAGTCCGTGATCCCGGAAGCGCAGGTTAAGGAAATTTTCCGTGCTCCTGTGGCGAAATTACCTGCTTATGTGGGTACAGAGCTGAAAGGCCAGGGTTATGTACTGTTTAAAGTATTGCAATCCACGGCGGCTCCTGCCATGGATGAGCCGCTTCGCCGCCGCATGACCGACAATCTGAGCCAGATGTATGGTCAGGTTGCGATGGGTAGCTACTTACAAGGCCTGAAGTCGCAAATTAAGGTTGAGTACAAGTTGAAAGCAACTGCCTTGCAAGAGTAAAGGGATAACGACAAGG
>JBOFGM010000568.1:0-1382 GCA_051649105.1 Iodobacter sp.
CCGCTTGCGTGTTCATCCCGCCAGTGAAGTGGTGACCATGGATGAATCACCCCAGTCGGCCCTGAAGAATAAAAAAGATTCTTCGATGCGCGTGGCTATTAACCTGGTTAAATCCGGCGAAGCCAATGCCTGCGTTTCTGCGGGTAATACCGGCGCGCTGATGGCGACGGCCCGTTTTGTGCTTAAAACCATTCCGGGTATTGATCGTCCGGCGATCGCCAAAATGATGCCTTCCAGTAAAAACGAAACCTGCGTGCTCGATCTGGGCGCGAACGCCGTTTGTACGCCGCATAACATCTTACAATTTGCCATTATGGGTGCGTCCCTGGTGGCCGCTACCCGTAATATTGAGAACCCGACTGTCGGATTGCTGAATATTGGTTCGGAAGATCAAAAAGGGAACGAGACGGTTAAAGAAGCGTCTGAGCTTCTGAAAGCTTCCCGGCTTAATTTTCAGGGCAATGTGGAAGGCAATGATATCTACCGTGGTTCGGTGGATGTGGTTACTTGTGACGGCTTTACCGGTAATGTGGCGCTGAAAGCTTCTGAAGGCCTGGCAAAAATGCTGGCCGAATTCTTAAAACAAGAATTTACCCGCAGCTGGTGGACGCGCATTATTGCGCTTCTGGCGTGGCCGGTGCTGGCGCGCTTTAAGAATCGTGTGGATCCGCGTCGTTATAACGGTGCCTCTTTGCTGGGTTTAAAGGGCATTGTGGTAAAAAGCCATGGCGGCGCAGATAAAATTGCATTTTACTGGGCGCTCAGACAGGCAATGGATGAGGCCCGTTCGGGCGTGATTCAGCGCATTACAGAACAAGTTCAGGGTCAGCTCGCAGAATTGGCGGCTCAAGAAGCTGCCATCGAATAAGGGGTTTTGCATGTACGCTCGCATTGTTGGTACAGGGTCTTATTTACCGGCTCGTGTTGTTTCGAATCAGGAAATTGCCGGGCGCGTTGAAACAAGCGATGAGTGGATTTTTTCGCGGACTGGTATTCGTGAGCGCCATATTGCCGCCGACGGTGAAATGACCTCCGATATGGCTTTAAAAGCCATTGAATCGGCGATTGCCGCTGCGGGTATCAGTAAGGAAGATATTGATCTGTTGATCGTGGCCACCACTACGCCGGATCAGACCTTTCCTTCGACTGCATGTATTTTGCAAGATAAGTTAGGTGTGCATGGTTTTCCGGCTTTTGATGTTCAGGCGGTATGTGCAGGCTTTATTTATGCACTGACAACGGCAGAAAAGTTTGTAAAAACCGGTGCGGCTAAATGTGCCGTGGTGGTTGGGGCGGAAGCACTGTCCCATATCGTAAACTGGGATGATCGCGGAACATGTATCCTGTTTGGTGATGGTGCCGGTGCTGTAGTGCTGAAGCCG
>JBOFGM010000569.1:0-4974 GCA_051649105.1 Iodobacter sp.
GAACGCCGATGAATGCCATTATCGGGATGCTTGAACTGGCATTAAAAAAAGCTGACGATGAAATTTTGGACCGAACCGCCCTGGAAGTAGCTTATAACTCATCCAATAATTTACTTGAATTAATCGGCGATATTCTGGATGTGGTCCGGATAGAAGCAGGTGGTTTAAGCCTGGCACCGGCCAGAAGTAATTTGCGTGAGCTGATTGAATCGGTAGTGCGGGTGTTTGATGGTCTGGCCCGGCAAAAGGGCTTAAGCCTGATTTTGGACCTGGATGTGAGTATTAGTCGTGATGTATTAATTGATCCTTTGCGCTTTAAGCAAATTTTATCCAATTTGCTGGGTAATGCGATTAAATTTACCGACGCCGGCCAGATTGTGATTCAGGTCTCTGGTAAACAAACCGACAGTGAATATCTGCAAGTGCAATTGCAGCTGAAAGACAGCGGTATTGGTATTTCATATGAAGATCAGCAGCGTTTATTTGAGCCTTTTTCTCAGGCGAAAAATCAGTCGCAGGAAGTGCGTTCCGGCACGGGGCTGGGTTTGGTGATCAGCCGCGAATTATGTGAACTGATGGGCGGATCACTGGTGCTGAAAAGTGCGCTGGGGGCCGGCACGCAGATTGATATCAGGCTGGCTTTAATTGCTTTAGATCCGCTGTTGCCCGGCCAGGCGGAGGAACCGCTGGCCGTGAATGCCAGCAAGACAGCTTTGCATGTGTTGATTGTGGATGACCATAAAGCCAACCGTCTACTCTTGTGTGAGCAGCTGACTTATCTGGGGCACCGTGTTTCCAGTGCGGAAAATGGCGAAATTGGCTTTAATTACTGGCAGGAAGGCCGGTTTGATATGGTGATTACCGACTGCAATATGCCGGTGATGAGTGGTTATGAATTAGCCATCGCCATCCGTGAGCATGAAGCAAAGCATGATTTTCCTCCTTGCCGCGTATTGGGCTTTACTGCCAACGCACAGCCGGATGAGGTGGCGCGTTGTAAAGCCGCGGGCATGGATGATTGCTTGTTTAAACCGGTGAGTCTGGATAATCTGGCTCAGGCTTTGGTATCGACTCAATTGCTGATTACAGAGGATCCGCAGGGCAGTATTTATTCGGAAAGCTACGATATTGCTAATCTGACCCGGTTGGTGGGAAACCGGCCGGAAGCGGTACAACGATTACTGAATGAATTAATTGAAAGTAATGGCCAGGATTTAGAAGAATTACTGCAATTATTTGATCGTAATGATATCTCCGGTCTGAGCGAGCTGGCCCATAAGATAAAAGGGGCCGCGCGGGTGATTCAGGCCAACCATCTTATTTTATGTTGTGAGCGGCTTGGTACTATCTGTAAAGCACAAGCTGGCAGGGATGAATTGTCTGATGCCGTTTATGCCTTAGAAGAATCCATTATTAATCTGGAACAGGCTTTATTACCCCATGTGCATAAGGCGCATTAAGGAAGGGGCGCGGTTTTTGTGTGAATTTATACGCAGCCGCGCCACTGATTTGTCTTTTTTTCAAGAGAATTGATCATGACCACACGCCCTTCCTTTATCAAACACTGGCAAGAGATTCAGCAGGCGGACACCGCCTGTTATCGCAATAGTCAGGAAAAATTGTCGATCGGTTCGCCGTTTGGCCGTGTGTTTGGCCTGACCCGGCTGGGGATTCATCACGAAGTCTTGCCGCCGGGGCGCCGCACTTCCTGGCCGCATGCAGAAAAAACCGAAGAAGAATTTGTGTATGTCATCGAAGGTCATCCGGATTGCTGGATTGATGGCGTATTGCATCGCTTAGCGCCGGGGGATGCGGTGGGTTTTGCTGCCGGTACCGGGATTGCCCACACCTTTATCAATAATACAAATGAAGAGGTCCGCTTATTGGCGGTGGGGGATACGGACCGGGCAGATAATCGAGTGAATTACCCGCTGGACGCAAAGAAAAATATTGAAATTGGTGATTTTTATTGGGCCGGTGCGCCAGCGCTTGAATTGGGAGACCACGATGGCCTGCCCGATCAGCTGCGCAAGGGCTGAAACTCAGGCGGGCGGGGCTGCTTTTATTCCGGCTGACCAGACAGGTTTTTGCGCATGAAGGCATTTTGCAGGGTAACGCCACGGCGGACAGGGCATTGCCTCTTTTCCACCTGAAACCCGAACCGGGTAAAAAAGGGTTCTGCGGTAAGGCTTACCTCCGACGTTAATTCACTTATCGCCAACCGGCGGGCTTCGGCCTCAATATGCTGCATCAGCCGGGTGCCCACGCCTTGCCGGGCATACGGGGCCGCCACATAGAAATGATCAATCAGCCCATCGGGTTGAAGATCGGCATAGCCGGCTATTTCGCCGTTTATTTCTGCGATAAAAGGTTTTAATACACTGATCTGACAGGCCCACCGCTCCGGATCCATATCTGCCGGAGCCCAGGCGGCTGTTTGCTCTGCGCTGTAGTCGTGTGAGGCTGTTTCACGGACGGCTGATTGAAATATGTGCAATAACGCCATTTCATCGCCTGTTTTGAATCGCCGGATATCCATTTATTCTCTTATGAGTTCAGGCTTATTTAAACCTGGCCCCGGTTTTGAAGGCTTCCAGCTCCAGTGGCGAATTTAAATAACCCACCACTGTCAGCTCCAAAAGATAGCGATGGATAAATTCGGGCACCCCCAGTTTTTCATACTGGGCGATATGGGTCATTTCATGGGCCAGTAATTCCCGGGTGTATTGATTACGGATATAGATGGCATGGCCATAGGTAAAGGCCGCCATTTTGGATGAATTAAATCCCGTCTGATCGTAAATGCCTGCCAGCAAGGGATCTTTGGGGATGGGAAAAGTATTTACATAAAGCAGGCGGACACGTGCAATATCTTTAATGCCCACTTCCGCTGCTAATGCCTGCTCATCGGGGGTCAGTGCCCGGCCATTTTCATTAGCCCGTTTTTCATTTTCATACACAAAGGCGACGGCAGGGGCGCAATAGGGCTGAATGCCCGCGAGGACTTCCTGCGATGGATGACTCAGTGTTTCATTCTTATCCGCACACCCTGCCAGCAGAGCGCAAAATAATAAAGGAAGTGGTTTCATTGTTATTTCTTAGGTTAAATTATTTTAAATAATGGCTTAACTCTGAATTCGTAAAGGGTGACTTTTAAAGCAGGCATGGTTAATCGGGGCAGCAGGCGGGCTGATGGGCCGCCAAAAAGGTCGGGCGCAGCAGTTCATATTGATATAGCCAGACAAAATGCCCGGGATTAAACAGACATTCTGATTCAATGGCCGGCCCTTGCCGGATAAACCCACAGCGCTCCACCAGGCGATGCGAAGCCAGGTTAGGTACTTCCACCTCGGCATACAGCCGGCGAATGCCGGTATCGCTAAAGGTATGCCGCAGAAAAGCCTCTGCCGCCTCTTGCATCAGCCCTTGTCCCCAGTATTCAGGTAGCAGCCAGTATCCAAGCTCCGCGCTGCTGTCTGCATAATCATGGTAACCAATGGCACCCATAAAACGGCCATCGGGTACGCTTTCTATCGCCAGCCAGTGGCCGGTTTTCTCTTTGATGATCTGTTCATACCAGGCCATCTGCTCACGGCAAGCTTCAAGGGTGGCATAGCTCAGCCCGTAATAGAGGGTGACCTGTGGGGTTGAAAATCCACGGAAAACCTCAGGTAAGTCGGCCGCTTCAATCGGGCGCAATCGTATTCTTGTTGGTTTCATGATGCTTTCTTTTTAACAGGATCCGCCTGGAACCTGATTGTTACTTAAAATCGGGGCGTTAATCCAGAGCAATATGATCTTGTTGCAGGGGGGTATATCCGGCACCGGGCATGGCGGAATTTTCGTCATCTTAATCGGGCCCGGCCAGCCCGCCAAATGTAATAGCTGATTCTTTCTGCTGTTTTTGCGATTAATCAACCGGGTGACAGGTTTACTCCCCCGGGCATAAGCCATTGTTTTTAAATTATTGTTTTGGCATTATTCAGGCGTTTAGCCGTGGCGGTCTGTTTTGGGGTTTTAATCCGCAGGCTTGGCTTAAACAGCGGGCCTCTTATCAAAAAATCCCCTGGCGCAATGCTCAGGGGATTGGGGGAATGCGCTTTATTGCGGGTTACTTTTATAAGAAGTAATTGTTTTCAATCTGATGCACCACTAATACATCAATCCCGGCCATGCCGGCTCGGGCGGCGGACTCCAAACCTAATTTAGAATCTTCAAAGACCACGCATTGGGCCGGTGCAATGCCCAATAATTCGGCGCAGCGCAAAAAGGTATCCGGGGCGGGTTTAGGGTGGGCTACCTGATCGGCTCCTACAATCGCATCCAGATATTGATCCAGATTGCAGGCTTTTAAAATAGTTTTTGCTTCCTAGGTACAAGCCCCGGTGCCAATGGCCATGGGTTTTTTGCCGGCATATTTTTTTACAATATCCAGCAGGGCGGTAGGGCGCACATATTGATGCAAAGTCTCGTGAACCAGCTGTTCTTTATATTCATTCATTTCATCAATTGAGGCGGCAGATTCAATATTAAAATTCTTTAATAAAATCTCAATCGTGCCTTTGGTGGGCACGCCAGCCAGGGAGCGCATTAAAACACGGTCAATGGGAATGCCATATTTATTCAGCATCTGGCTCCAGGCAAATTCGTGCAGCTGGCCGCTGTCGACTAAAGTGCCATCCATATCAAAAATCAGTGCTGCATATTGATCGTACATTGCGTTTTCCTGTGCTATTGATTGCGGATGGCTGCCGGCATGGCCTGTTCAGCCGCGAATTATCCGGTGATTATTCTTCCCGCGGGGTGTTATATACATGGTTGTTGAGATAAAGCGGACTTTGGCCCTGTTCCGGATTATTGTTTGCGAACAATACTGGGGCTGAACTCCCTCGTTTATGAAAGACGCGGGAAAAGCAGATCATCATACCCCACCAGCCGGGTAATTCCGGCCGCGGAGGTGCGTGAAATTTGCAA
>JBOFGM010000570.1:0-1878 GCA_051649105.1 Iodobacter sp.
ACAGTTCCCCAGAATGCTGCCGGTTTCCAGCTTGGCATGCTCTTGTACCGTCCAGTACAGACCGCCATGGGCCACAAACAACACCGTGCCCGGGTAGCTGAGGGCCTGATTAACACCAGAGAGCGCACGAGCCATAAAATGATCATAGCTTTCGGCGTTTTCCGGCGTTACTCCGCGCTTCCAGTCGGTAAACCATTGCCCCATTTTTTGCCCTTCACGCACACCCCAGTTGGCCTCGGCCAGATCATCAATCACCGTAACAGGTAATTGCAGCGCCTCATTAATAATGTCTGCGGTTTGGCGGGCACGGTCCAGCGGGCTGCAGCAGATCCGGCTGATTCCCAGCCCGGTCAGTGCCGATTTAGCCGCCCTGGCCTGCAAAATACCCTGCTCATTGAGGGGGATATTACTTTGGCCCTGGGTAATGCCGCGGGAATTCCAGTCGGTCTGGCCATGACGTAAATAAAAGAAGGGCGTGGGTTTAAGCATGGTTTCTCCCAAAGGCTGTTGGATTGAACAGGCTTACGCAGGCAGGGCCGGGTAAACGCAGGCAAGAATTTAATCGAAGGGCTGAATCTTACCCCTTAAATACTTACATCCACCAACAGCTTTGCGGGTTTAATACCAAAACCGGCATCAAACCAGGGCAAAGCAGGCAAGCCAAAGACACTTGCAGGCTGCCCATGGATTGCCGGTCAGGAAACATCCGGCACGGCAGGAGCGACGCCCATAAAAAAACCACGCGCTAAGGCGTGGTTGACTGAACCCAGGTGACCGGGTTGCTGGGTTTAAGCGGCTGCAGATGAAGCGCTTGAACCGTTGGTTTTCTTAGTTGCTGTTTTTACTGCATCCACAGTGGCAGTACCTGCCGCTTTTACAGAGGCATCAGCGAAATCAGCAACTTGCTTTGCCGCTTTAGTCAGGTTATCAACAGCTGCAGCAGTCGCTTGCAGTGAAGATTTAACCGCAGCAACGGCAACATCAGTGCCAGCCGGAGCGGATTTTACGAATTGGTCCAGGCCGGAAACAACATGTTTATTGAAAGCGGTAGTGCGTTCTTCCAATAATTGCGATGTTTCAGCTTGTGTTTGTGAAGTGATTTCATACAAATTACGGGAGTAATTGGTAGCTTGCTCGATGGCTGATTCAGCCAGTTTTTGACGCAGAACCAAAGCTTCCTGTGCATCTTTAATCGACAGCAAAGCATTGGCATTTTTTGCATTAGTTTCTAAGGTGTTTTTTGCTGTTTCAACTTGCAGCTTAATGATCCGTTCGACAGAATCAATGGAAATGCGTGCGAAACGCAGTGCCACTTCAACTTGCTCGGTCGCGAACGCGGAGAATTGTTGCTGTGCTGTAGTCATTTTCAAGGATCCTTTCTCTGGTGGTCAGTACGAGGTGTCGTTGCGAGTTGTACACTGCATAATGATGCAGTGCACAATCAGGCCTTATTCTGGAAGAGGTGTATGCACTTGTCAAATAAATTGTGCAGCGCAACATGTTGCATGAACAGATGGTCAAGGCTATCCTCATTACACAACAAATATATAAACACGAGGCAGCACCTATGAGCGTGGGAAAACGCGTGATCAAGAAGTATCCAAACCGCCGTTTATATGACACGGCAACCAGCTGTTACATTACGCTGGTGGATGTGAAACAGTTGGTTTTGGATAATATTGATATCCAGATTGTGGATGCTAAAAGTGGTGAAGACATCACTCGCAGCGTGCTGCTACAAGTCATTATGGAAGAGGAAGCGGGCGGAATGCCTATGTTTTCCTATGATGTGCTGACACAAATCATTCGTTTCTACGGTAATGCCATGCAAGGCGTGATGGGCAATTACTTAGAAAAAAACATGCAGTTATTTGCAGA
>JBOFGM010000571.1:0-3713 GCA_051649105.1 Iodobacter sp.
ATCACTAATTTCAAATGATCGTAACCTGTTAATAAATCAAATAAGAACGTAGCCGCCTCAAATGAATCGGCCTGCCGCAATACCCCGGCCTGCATCGCCGCCTCTAACTGCACTGCCAGCTGTTTTGCTGTGCGCTCAATACACAGCTCAAAGTGACGGCAAGCCAATTCGGGAAAGCGCGGCGCCTCACAGACTAATACCCGGTGCGTATTAATCGACTCCGGGGATAAAACCTGCGCGCGAAAAGCCAGAGAGAAACGCAACAGACGCTCGCGGATACAGCCTTCATTCACCGCCAGCGGTGCCAGCATTTCTTCAATAAAGTGATCAATCGCCAGCTCAAACAAGGCCTGTTTATTGCCAAAGCGGTTATAAATGGTTTGTCTTGCCACCCCCGCCCTGATCGCGACCTTATCAATACTGGCGCGATAGCCCATTTCACAGAAAACTGCTCTGGCCGCCACGATGACAGGATCAACAGTGTTATCTGCAGGGACACCCTTACATTTAGCCATTGCACACCTCAAATTAGACTGGGCAGTCTAGTCTAAAAATCAAAAGAATAAAAGCCACTACCATCTGACTTTGGTAATAAAACCAAAGACCTGTGAGGCCTGGCCTCAAAGTACTCTTTTTTATACGCGCAAATAAACTGCTAAATAATATTCTTGCAAGATAATAGTGTGAAATTTTCTACTAAAAATATACTGGATCGTAACGAAGAAACACCATAGGCTTACGCGTTGCTTTATTTTAATAATGCCGCTAGCATTACTTCGTAAGCAAAAATCATATTCCTATTCCAGCAATTTAAGACCCCAACCGGAGAAAGCCCAATGAAACAGGGATCCAGGTGTTTGCCGAGCACTTTCCGCCTTAGCGCCCTTTTCGCCCTTGTGCTGCTAAGCGCCTGCGGAAAAGATGCCGCCCCGACAGCCCCCCCTCCGGCCCCGGTTGGATTTATTGAAGTTAAACCCGCCGATGTATTACTCAGCAAAGAAATGGTGGGTGAAACAGCCGGTTATCGCGATGTGGAAGTGCGCTCCCGCGTCAACGGTATTTTATTAAAACGAACCTATACCGAAGGCCAGCAAGTGGCGGCCGGCCAGGTTTTGTTTGAAATTGATCCTGAACCTTATAAAGCCGCGCTGGATCAGGCCAAGGGTCAGTTATCACAAGAAGTATCCAAACTGGATAAAGCCCGCGCCGACCGCGACCGGATTATTCCGCTGTTTAAAGAAAATGCCGTTAGTCGTAAAGATTATGACGACGCCCTTTCTGCTTATGCCTCGGCACTTGCCAGCAGCCAGACAGCACAGGCCAGCTTAAAACAGGCTGAATTAAACCTGGGTTATACCAAAGTAGTGGCTCCCATCTCTGGCACCACCAGTAAATTAGTCCAGTCCGAAGGCAGCTTAGTGACCGCCAGCGGCGATTCCGGCCGTCTGACCACCATTTCTCAGCTCGATCCGCTGTATGTCAACTTCTCTTATTCAGAGCAAGATCGTCAGGAACTGGATGCCGCATCCAAAAACGGTGAAATTGTGCTGCGTGACTTTAAAAACCTGACGGCCAGAATTAAACTGGCCGATGGCAGCGATTATGCGCAAACCGGTCTGATTAACTTCTCGGATAACCGGGTTGATCCAAGAACCGGGACCATCCGTGCCCGCGCTATTTTTAAAAATCCTAAGGGCGATTTATTGCCCGGCCAGTTTGTCCGCGTCACCCTGGATTTTGGTAAGCGTAAAAATGCCTTGCTGGTGCCAGAACGCGCCGTCATCCAGTCACAGGCCGACCATCTGGTGATGACTGTCGGGGCCGATAATAAAGTGGTGCCGGTGCCGGTTAAACTGGGAACGGTCATTAATGGCAAGGTGATTGTTGAATCCGGCCTGACCGCCGGACAAAAGGTGATTGTCGATGGCCTGATGAAAGCAAAACCAGGCTCAATCGTTCATCCAACTCCTGCCAGCGCTCCTGCTGCTGCTAAATAGACAAGGAAACACCCATGTTTTCCAGGTTTTTTATTGAGCGGCCTATTTTCTCCAGCGTGATTTCGATCATTATCGTGCTGGCAGGTCTGGCGGCCATGCGCTCTCTGCCCATTGAACAATACCCCGGCATTACGCCGCCGGTGGTTTCTGTTACCGCATTTTACCCGGGTGCCACCCCTGAAGTGATTGCACAAACGGTCGCCGCACCGCTTGAGCAGCAAATCAATGGCGTGGAAAAAATGATTTATGTGCAGTCTGGCTCCGCATCCAACGGCCAGATGAGCATGAATGTTTATTTTGAAATTGGTACCGACCCCGACCAGGCCACCATTAACGTCAATAACCGCGTGTCTGCGGCGATGGCGCAATTGCCTGAAGAGGTTAAACGCCAGGGGGTGACGGTTAAAAAGAAATCCACCTCGATTTTAAGTGTGGTGGCGCTTAACTCGCCCAATGGCCGGTATGACACCACCTATCTGTCTAACTATGCCCTGCTTAATATTATTGATGAGCTCAAACGCTTGCCTGGTATTGGGGACGCCTCGCTGTTTGGCGGCACCGATTACGCCATGCGGGTCTGGCTGCGTCCGGATCGCTTAGCCCAGCTGGGGCTGACGCCATCCGACGTGATTGCTGCCATCCGGGAGCAAAATGCACAGTTTGCAGCAGGTAAAATTGGTGCCCAACCCACCACCGCGCCAATTGACTTTACCTATACGGTAAACACGCAGGGCCGGTTAAAAGACGCCAAAGAGTTTGAAAATATCATTGTCCGCTCCACCGCTGACGGCGCAAAAATTCGCCTGAAAGATGTGGCACGGGTAGAAATGGGCGGTAAAGATTACGATCTGCAAGCCCGTTTAAATGGTAAATCGGCCGTAGCGGTTGCGCTGTATCTGCAACCGGGTGCCAATGCCGTGGCTGTGGCCAAGGGTGTTGAAACCAAAATGAACGAGTTAAAAACCCGCTTTCCTGAGGGCATTGAATACTCGATTCCTTATGACACCACCGAATTTGTAAAAATCTCGATTGAAGAAGTAGTCCACACCCTGTTCGAAGCCATTGTGCTGGTGTTTATTGTGGTTTACCTCTTTTTGCAAAACTTCCGCGCCACGCTGATTCCGTGTATTGCCGTACCCATTTCCTTGATTGGTACCTTTGCCGGGATGCTGATGCTGGGCTTCTCGATTAACCTCTTAACCCTGTTCGGGATGGTGCTGGCCATTGGTATTGTGGTGGATGATGCCATTGTGGTGCTGGAAAACGTCGAGCGGATTATGAGCGAGACCAAGTGCTCGGCCAAAGAAGCGGCCATTAAGGCCATGGAAGAAGTGGCCGGCCCGGTGATTGCCATTGTACTGGTGCTGTGTGCCGTATTCTTGCCGGTAGCCTTTATGGGCGGCATGACAGGTGTGATGTATAAGCAATTTGCCGTGACCATTGCCGTATCGGTGGTGATTTCCGGGATTGTGGCGCTGACCCTGACCCCCGCACTGTGTGCGATTCTGCTGAAAAACAGCCACCAGAAACCGGCTAAGTTTTTTGTCTGGTTTAATAATGGCTTTGATCGCCTGACCAATGGTTATGTGAGCGGTGTGGCCTTCTTAAATCGCCGGGTCGGTGTGGCGTTTGTCTTATTTGCCGCCATTCTTCTGGCCATTTTTGTCCTGCTGCAAAAAGTGCCTGGCGCACTGGTGCCAGATGAAGATCAGGGTA
>JBOFGM010000572.1:0-5038 GCA_051649105.1 Iodobacter sp.
AGTTTTCCTGAATCACCAGCTGATCCTGCAGCATAAAGTTCTGCGCCGCTTCAAAGCCCACAATATCTTCATCCCTTAAACCCACTAATGATTCACCGGCGCGGTTAAATAACTCGGCCAGACGCAGGTTATGCCGCAAATAGCGGCCATTTAAATCTTTTAAAAACATCAGCGCCGGTGAGAATTCCAAAATGGATTCCAGCATATTGCGATTCTGTTCCAGCTCATCGGTGCGCTTGGCAACCAATGATTCCAGCCCCTGATACATTTGCGCATTTTCAATAGAAATAGCCGCCTGAGCCGACAGCCATTCCAATACCTGCCGGCGCTGCATAGAAAAGGTATTGCTGATGGTGCGGTGTTCCAGATAGAGCACACGCCGGCCCGAGCTGCTGCGCCCCAGTGCCCGGCACAATACCGAAGCAGGACGCTGCAGGGAAAAATAAGGATCACTGCAAAATTCTGCAAAATGCGTTGATTCATTTAATAAAGTAATTTGCCCGGTGTTAAAAACAAAGCGCAATAAACTTTCTGGTAAGCCCGGCTGATCAAAATTTAAAATCGCCTCAATATGCAGCTCATCCCCGTCCCGGACAATAATAGCGCCCCGCTCGGCCCCTGCCGCTTCGATAATAATTTTTAATAAGCGCCCTAATAAAGGCTGCAGGCCAACTTCACTGGAAATAGCCTGTACCGCTCGTAAAATAGCCAGCGTATCCAGGCTGTCCAAAGCATGCAAAGCATCCACTTCGGTTTGCCTGCCTTCCTGCTCCTGGCGGGGCAAGACTTTTAAACGCAGTTCCACCCGCCTGATTAAAGCCAGGGCCTGGCATTGGCGATAACAGCCGGCGGCCTGAATTAATAATTGCTGAATGGGCTCAAAGGCATAGCCCCGCTCTTCCAGCCACAGGGCCAGGGTTTCATTGAAATAGCCTTCATCCAGCACAAAACCGCGCTGACGCGCCAGCCTGATGGCCTGGCGGTAGAGTAATTCGGCATCTTCAAAATGCAATTGCAACCGCGCCAGCTCTGCCCTTAAAAAGACTAATTTATGCTCTGCATTATCGGGCGTGCCTTCACGGACAATATGCTCAAAATAAGCAATGGATTCATTCAGCGTATTTAATAAAGAAGGCTGCCTGATGATGCTGTTTTGCCGTGCCAGTGCGGATGCTGCCAGCCCGTATGAAAAACGCCAGTTTAAATTTAATAAATAAGTGGATGGATAATCCTGGCCAATAGACTGCGCCAATTGCAATGCCGCTTCAAATTCACCGGCATAAATACAAAGTGAAAGCTGAGCAATATGCAAACCCGCCATCACAATAGGCACACTGCCCCAGGTCTGACGAAAAGCCCCGGCATCAAAATAATCACTGTTTAAATCATTAAATGCCGCCGTATCGCCATGCAAGGCCCGGGCCGCCGCCTCGAACGGCTGGGCCAGAGTCACCGGAAAAATCACATCATGGGTCAGGCAATATTGCGCCAGCTGCTGATGGCTGGTGATCACATCCAGCATATTGCGGCCCAGGAAAAAATGATTCCATGGATCAGCCACCAATACATAAGCACCATAAACCAAATCATGCGCGGCTAAAGCCTGATTATAATTTTCACTTAATAAGGGCAGTGTGGTTTCGGCATGGGCAGTCCAGTGATTGATATTCCAGGTGTAATAGGTAAATGCGCGGTTATATCCCCATAAATCAAACAATTTATCCCGGCTTAATTTCAGGCCGATATCTGCTATTTCACGGCCATCCCGATAATTTTTAAACTGTGCAATTAAGGTAATCCCCAGCAGGGTATAGCAAAATGGCGATAAAATTGCATTCCCAAAAGCAATAGAACGGTTAACACCCATTGCAGCAATCAGCGAAAACAAAGGGTAATTAGTAAAAATAGCCGATTCTGAAACAGAAGCGATCAGCCTTAAAATAATATCCGTTTCATGATCCTCAGCCAGCGGTAAATCATATAAAACAGAGAATTCTTTATTGGTAAAAAAGGCTCTGAAAATCATCATTTCTTTTTGAAAATTAACCGCCATCGCCAGGCTGTCATTGATTTCCGGAATCACCATACCAAACAGCAGCAAGCCCTGCCGGCCCACTTCTAAATTCTCACTCATCCGCCCTTTGCGGCTGTAATAAATACTCTGCCGTATCCTTGCCCTGGCTTTATCTGAGGCACTGATCCCATACATCAGTAATATGGAAATTAAATCTTCAAAACGCTCATCTAAATTACATAAATTACAGGCTTCTGCCGAATTTAAATAAATATCAAAAGTAAGCTGATAATGGTTTTTCCAGGCGTCTGCTGGTAATAAGGTCATCGCCGTTTCTAAATAGCGCAATGCCGCCTGATAGGCCATGGCACTTCTGGCTTTGATACCGGCCCGCAAATTAAGCTGAGCATAGGCAATTTTATCCTTGCTGAACTGAACCCGCTCCAGCCCGTAATTCAGCTGATCCACAATTTCAAATAAAGGCTCATCACCCGCCCCGGCACCAATTTGCTGTAATAGCTGCTGGCCAATTTCCAGATGCAAAGCATTTAAATTACGCGAGCGTTCAAGGCCATAAGCCGCTTGCTGAATCCGGTCATGCGAAAACTGAAATATTTTGCGGCCAGGCTCATCATTCACCGCCAACAGCAGATCATCATATAAAGCCGGTGCCAGCCGGGTCAGTGCACCCGCTTCGGAGCAGTGCTCCACCCGGGCCAGTAAAGCTAAATCAAATCGTTTGCCAATACAGGCTGCGGTTTGCAAAATATTCTGAGTATCTGCAAGCAGATTATTTAATTGCTCCGTCATTAATTCAGCCACATTATCGGCGGCATCCTGTAAACGGGCCTGATCCGGCTGCCATAGCCAGCAATTGGCCGGATAATCAAAATACAATTGCCCTTTGGCCTGCATATTTTTTAAAAACTGGCGGGAATAAAATGGATTCCCTTCTGTTTTATGGATTAACAGCTGGCTCAGCCCGGCAATATCCGCCATATTGCGGCAGGACGCCTGCAGCATTTCACTTAAATGAGTATCCTGCAGCGGCAGCAAAGTCAGCGTTTCAATCTGCGCCTTAGCCTGCCTGAGCGCTTTAAGCATATTGCTCAGCGGATGATTCATGCTGACTTCATTATCCCGGTAAGCGCCGATAATAAATAAGCGGCCCCCGGTTTGCACAAAGGATTTAATTAAGGATAAAGAAGCAAAATCTGCCCACTGTAAATCATCCAGAAAAATAGTCAGCGGCGCATCGCCCTCAGCAAATAAATGAATTAAGCAGGAAAATAACTCATTAAAACGCCGGTGCTCCGCATCGCCGCTTAATGCGGGAGCCGGTAATTGCACACCGATAATCCGCTCCAGATCCGGCAGAATGGCGGTCACAATGCCGGCATTTTCTCCCAGCACCGCCACAATTTTTTGCTGCCACTGCACCAATTCTGCCTGTTTACCGGATAAAACCTGCCGCAATAATAATTTAAAGGCTTCAATTAATGCGGAATATGGAATATCTCGGTGTAACTGATCAAATTTACCACTGATCATCCGGCCGCCATGGCCCTCAATAAAAGGGCGCAGTGCATTAATCAAAGCAGATTTACCCACACCGGAATAGCCAGCCAGGAGACATAAACTATTTTGCCCGCGGGTGGCCCGCTGATAAATGGCTTCCAGTGCGCGAAGTTCTTGTTCACGGCCAAACAGCCGCTTGGGAATCATAAATTGCGACCCCAGATCCGAGTCCCCCAGCGGGAAAAATAAAATTTCACCCTGAGTTTCCAATTGCCGGATACAGAGTGCCAGATCGGCAGCCACCCCCCGGGCGGTGGCATAGCGGGCATCCGGTGATTTAGCCAGCAGCTTTAAAATCAGCTCAGAAACTTGTGCTGGCAGGTGTGGCAGGTGAACCGCCGGAGCCACAGGTGATAAAGACATTTGCTGATGCGCCAGATCCAGTAAATCATCGGTGCTAAAGGGGACGTCCCCCACCAGCCATTCATAAAAAATAATCCCCAGCGAATATAAATCACTGCGCTGATCCAGCAAGGCCAGCCGCCCGGCCTGCTCGGGAGAGGTATAGCGCAGGCACAGCAAACTGAGAGAAAGATCATCCGGCTGAGGAGGATTGATCACCAGACCGGCCGCCGTCATCCTTAAATGATCCGGCCGTAAAGAGCCATGAATCCCTTTTTTATCGTGCCAGAAGGCCAATTGCCCGGTTAATTGCAAAGCGCTGTTTAAAAAATCCAATAAATCCAAGCTGGAATAATTTGCCTTTACCAATGCATCCACCCTTACCCATATTATTGATTTAATCTAATACAAAGGTTATTTGTCTGCATTTAGCAGATACACAAATCAGTTTATGAAATATTGTTATCCTTTGCCTGAATCCTTAATAAATATCCGGGTAACGGGCATTTCGCGGCCAATGATTCATGGGTCTGACGACGCCAGCGAACACAAAGACCAGCGTGTCATCCCAGGGTGGACTTCAACCTGCAGTATCCCGCCTTTCACATTGAGTACTGACCACCGGCTGAAAAAACCGGCGGCTGGAGCATCCTTGCGATCTGAATTCGCATCGTATTTTATTGGATCGGAGTAAAACAGAAGAGCGTTGCTGGAGCGCGAGGGAAAAAGGGGCAAATTGAACTGAACAGCCAGTTATCTACTGATCGTATGCAAGCTGAACAAAAACCGTTGCAGCTGGCTATGGCCTGCCCCTGGCCGTGTCGTGGAGGTGCGGCAGGGCACTGCAAGAAATTTTAACCAGCTGGCAGCCCTGGCCTTCTGGTTTACCCCTGGCGCCATCCGTGGCCCAAGAAACAGGAGGTACTATTCAGAGTGCCGGCAAGTGCAGGCTGGCGATGGGCTGAGACCGCAGAGCTGCGATCACAGATAGAGCAGACAAAGAAAAAGCCATTGCATCGCAATGGCTTTTTCTTTTCGAATTTGGCGATCCCACGGGGAATCGAACCCCGGCCGCCGCCGTGAAAGGGCAGTGTTCTAACCGCT
>JBOFGM010000573.1:0-4097 GCA_051649105.1 Iodobacter sp.
GCCCGTTTTCCCAGACGGCAACCCAGGGATTATCCCCGTGCATCCGGATTTCTTCGGCCACCACATTTTTTTCCCTGGCAAAGGCCGCGCTGCTGAAATCTACGTTTTGCGCCATATTAAACAGCACATTTAAGCCGTCATCCAGATCCTGCGGCTTAGCGTGAGACAGGCTGAGCTGGTAGGTGGTCACGCCGGGCCTGGTTGCGCCATTCATATGCAGACCAAAACGAAAGCCTTTACCGCGCAAAAAGGGAACCAGGCTGCCATCGGGATAATCTTTGGTATTTCTGAACGCCATATGCTCGATCAGATGCATGGCACCCTGACTTTTTTCGCCGGTCACATCCAGCTCGCCCGCCTTAACCACCAACCGGAATTCGGCTTCCCCCACCGGCCGGCTACTCTGGCGCACGATATACGATAAGCCATTATCCAGCGTGCCCTGCCTGTCCCCGGCATAAACCGGCTGTATAAAAACCATCGTTAAAAGCAGACTAATACCTGACCATCTTGCTGACATTTTGCCATGCACCTTACTAAATTAAATAGCACGCGGAAAGAGTGGCCCTTGTAAGGCCACTCATCCTTTTACTCTTAGCAAGCTAATAACTTACATTGAGAAAAAGCATCATAAGGAAAAACAAGAAGTATGTCAGTGAAATATTAAGGCCAGACTGTTTTGTGGCTTTTTAGTACACGCAGAGGCACCTTGTCACAAAACCCACTCAGTTTAAGCGGGGTTTCTTGCCAGGGCATTGCGGCCACAACATGCCCAATATTTACCAGTGAATAAAAGTCTGAGTCAATAAATAGAAAATAAACTTACTTGAAGGTTATTTAAAACAAGCAACTACGTTATATTACTGTCCAGCTATGTAAAAAAAGCAGACGATCGGACAGCATGATGCGCCCCATACACACACTGGCAGCGCACTGGGAGTATTTATTATCAGGCGGTGAATCGTTTTGTCTCACTTGCCCCACGCTCTTATCCAACCGCAAATGCTTTGAATTGCTCTTTATTGACGAAGGCACCGGTAATGCAAAACCCTGGGCATGGCGAGGGATGATGGGTGGAAAATAACGGAATGGATTGAGGCGGGGAAGATGGTGAGGGGAGGAGTTTGCTGTGGACTCCATAAGTGTTGAAACCAAAAATTAAAGCTGCCGCAAGGTATTTCAATTATTCAAGCCATTTTATTTTATAAATTTGAACTTATTGGAAATAAATATGAAATTACATTCATTAAAAATTAGTGGATTCAAACGAATAAGAAATACCGAGTTACTCTTCGGTGACGCGACATTTTTAATTGGATCAAACAACTCAGGGAAAAGCACCACACTAAAAGCCATTGAATGGCTATTATCTGCCAAGAAAACAATACCTAGCCAAGAGTACTTTTCGGTAACAGACGAAGATACTGGAGAAACAAAACCTGCAGTTGATACAATTATCTTTGAAGCCGAATTCAGAAATCTACCTGTAGAAGCAAATGACTGGAGAGGCTTTAAAGGTCGAATTTTTACATATGAAGTACCTAAAGATGTGAAAGATAATTCAGGATTATCCGTCACTTATAAAAAAACCTATAAACTAGGCTGCGATGTAGTTATTGAATTCAAATCAAAGGAAAGAGAAAGAAGTTTAGTATATGCATCTTGCAAAACTGGCCAAGAATTTATTGACTCAGGAGCCCCAGCTAAGGATGTTACAGATCTTTTCACGGATCTCACGGCAAAGATTGGCACTAGTAAAGGAGCTCTAGAAAAGCTTGAGCAATTGGATGTTATCTGGGATCTCAAAGAAACCGATACCTGGTTTACCAATCCTGGTGGGATTCCTGGTAATGTTCTAAAAATGTTACCTAGGTTTTTATTAATACCAGCAGACGCCTCCTCCACTGAAATTGAAGGAGGTACATCAGGAGTTCTAGGAAAAACACTGAGTGAATTATTTGAAGATGTTCGTAGTCAATCTGAAAATTACACCCAAGCACAAGAATGTCTAAACAAACTAGCACTAGAACTCAATCCAGAAGATGAAAATTCAGAATTTGGTAAAATGATTGGCGAATTAAACTCAGTATTAGCAAGTGTTTTTCCTGATTCTAAGCTTCATGCCACAGCTAATTTAAGCGATCCGAAAACAGCATTGAAGCCTACATTTAATGTTGAAATGTCGAGTAATGTTAGAACAGAAATTAGCCATCAAGGGGCGGGCATGATTCGAGCAGCGGCATTTGGAATGCTTCGCTTCAGACAAAAATGGCTTTCAAAGCGAGAAGATGAGCACAACCGTGCGCTAATTATTGCATTTGAAGAACCAGAAACCTATCTGCATCCAAGCGCAGCGAATCAAATGCGTGATGCCATTTATGAATTAAGTGGAAATGAATCCCAAATTGTAGCCACGACACACTCTCCTTTTATTATTGATTTATCAAGAAAACCAAAACAAGTACTTAACAGCCTTCGATGCAATGGGTACGGCGTTATTTCCTCACCATTTAATGTTACAGAGACTTATGCAAAACTAGAAGGCGATGATAAATCACATGTAAAAATGATATTGCGTATTGATGAGCATATTGCGCGAGTGTTTTTCACAAAAAATGTTGTTATTGTAGAGGGTGACACTGAAGAGATTGTTATTAAAGAAACACTCAAAAGGCTCCCAAAAGAAGACTATCTGAAGATAATATCAGAATTTGAAATAATTAAAGCAAGAGGTAAAGCGTCTATCATTGGATTGATTAAATATTTAGTTGCAATGGAAATATATCCAATTGTCGTACATGATAGAGATGATGGTGTCGCTGGCGCGATGATTTTCAATCAACCAATAGTTGATGCTTTAGCTGGAAACGGCAGAGTAATTCAAATGCGCGAGAACATTGAAGATGAAATTGGTTATAAAGCACCTAGTTCAGAAAAACCATTCAAAGCCTACATACAAACTCAAACTTGGGGTGATGAATGGGCCACAGTACCAATTAAATGGAAAGAAAAAATGATAGAAATATTTGGCGATTACATTAAAGAAAATTATTAAAAAGAGCAAAACTGGTTATTTTTATTAACCCGCTCTGTTCTGCATTCGTGATTTCAGAACCAAACTAGCGGGTTATCCCTAGGTGCTCTAACTTCGAGGCGCACCGAAGGGGCTAACCCGCCCTGCCTTACATACTCTCTTTGATTTACAATGCCGGGCTGGCACCGGGGTTATTTTTAAACCCCGTTGCCCACGGCAAAACTCTGGCATTAAGCCGGCGCAGTCTGCCATCCCAAATAAAAAATCGAGGTGTAAATGCAAAAATTTGCTGAAATTCAAGCCCGCGCCATTGAGCGCAAAGGTGGCGCGCAAGCTTTGCGGGATTTATTGCCTTCGGTAGCCAGCGAGGCGCAGTTTTTGGCGCTGCCCGATCACCGGATTTTAGCCATGATGTGTAAAACCATTAACCAGGCGGGTTTTAACTGGACGGTGATCAGCAATAAATGGCCGCAGTTTGAAGAGGCTTTTTTTGGTTTTGATATTGAAAAGCTGTCCATGCTCTCTGGCGAGCAATGGGAAGCCTATTGCAGTGACGCTCGCGTGGTACGGCATTGGCAGAAGATCACCGCGCTGATGGAAAATGTCAGTTTTGTGCGATCCATCAGCCAGGAATACGGCAGTTTTGCCCGGTTTTTAAATACTTATCCCGCATCCCGGCAAATTGAGCTGATGGCGTTTCTTAAAACCCATGGCAGCCGGCTGGGCGGGCAAACCGGGCAATGGTTTTTACGTTATATCGGTAAAGATGCTTTTGTATTAACGCAAGATGTTGTGCTGGCGCTGCAATTAGCGGGTCTGGATATTGCTGATCAACCGAGCTCAAAACGGGATTTAAATAAAATTCAGCAGGTATTTAATGACTGGGCTAATGAAACCGGATTGCCCTACACCCACCTGGGCAAAATAGCCGCCTATTCGGTGGGCGTAAACTATGACAGTGAATTAATTCATCACGAAAGCAGCAAATTTAAAGCAATCATTGAATAAGTACCGGGCCATCTTGCCACGGCTAACCCGAGGTAATAGCAGGCCTATTTCCCCG
>JBOFGM010000574.1:0-5723 GCA_051649105.1 Iodobacter sp.
AGACTATATTTGCGGTTTTCTGCCATCACAAAGGCATGCAATGTGGATAACAGCGCGGCGGATTTTTCCGGCGATGATGCCGGATCAGCCAGAGTCAGTAAAATTTTTAAACGATCAATATGCTGGCGCAAGCGAATTAATAAATAAGTCAGACTGACAGATACGCCTTGTTTGGCGGCATTTTTGCGCACCTTGGCAATCACATCTTCGCATTGCGCTAATAAAACACGGATCTGTAAATCATCTTCGCTGGGCTTACCGTCATTAATTAAATCCTGGCGATAGCGCTCAATCCAGGCCAGGGTTTCTACATTTTGCCGCACAAAGGGCGATTCAAAGCGCTCAATATCCGGATGATTTTTTACAATTTCAGGCTCAAGACCAATCGCAGAAACCCGGCAGGATAAAACCTGAATCGCTTCCAGCATTTGCACCAGACTGCGGTTAATACTGTCCCGGTCGGTTTCATCATGAAAATGCAGGGCATTACCCAAAGCCAGCCACACTTCATGCGGCACATTGCCAAACCAGACATAGTCATCGGGATGATTAAATGCCGCACCAAACAGATCTTTTAATGAAGACAGATTGACTTTAGGCGGCAGCAACCGGTGGCCAATTCGCCGCACAATCGCGTCATAAAGGCTTTCATTCGAAAGAATACCGGTATCGGTATATAAGTGGACTTGTTTACTGGTCGATAATAAATGTAATAAATGCCGGCGTAATGCCGTGCGCAGCTCAATATTTTGCTCAAGTAAATAACACAGCGCCTGAATATTATTAATGACCTGAGTCGTATTTTCGGCCTTGTCCGGGCGCAATGCCGCAATCAGCTGGCAAAGCAATTCGAAGGCACGATCAATCGTGGCCACTTGCATTGATTTCAGTATCTTTTCCATTCGTTACTCTTAGTCAAATTCATTCAGAACGCTTAAAGCGCCACAAAACCGATGCGCATCATCAGCACAGATTTTGCCGGTCGAACGGGCAGCCACTCAGAGAAGCAGCTATCAGCGAATCACCGGATGCAAATCACACATCCGGCATAGATTGAACGGGAATCACGCCCTGTTAGCAAGAGACCTTTTTCCCTTTTATATTTCTTGCCACAGTTATCCCTGTAAGCCTAATCACTTATTTGAATAAAATAAGATAATTGTCAGCAAAGAGAAGCTTTATCTTTGTTTGCTGACATCGCCAGGCAGCTGTTTATGTACAATCTGGCTGTCTGGGTGTACACCAGCCATCGATGCAGGAGAAGCAATGTATTTGATTTACATCGTATTAACAGCCGCCATTCTACTGGTAAATCTGGCGGCAACAGGCCGCTTGTTTCAGCGCTGCTTTGGCGATGCCCAGCTGGCCCGCGCTGCCGGGGTCGTCGCCATGGTCAGCAGCTTGTTTTTTATTGAACATTTTGTCGGGCTGGGCCGCTTAAGCTGGGTTTGGCCACTCAGCACATTGCTGAGTGCCGGCATTTTATTTTCCCACTGGAAACAAGGTGGCTGGCGGGATGAACTCCCCTTCTGGCTACCTTTTGCCTATGTCTTTGCCTGGCGCTTTGTCTTCCCGGATATCGATGGTCAGTCAGAGCATCTGACCGATCTGGCCTTTGTGGCCAATTATTTAAGCGGCACTCAGCTGCCTCCTGCCGATGTCTGGCTGCCAGGCTACCGCTTTGATATTTACTATGGCTTTTTACACTATGCCACGGCTCTGGCTGGCCGCGTCCTGTCGCTGGATGCCGGGCTTTCCATGAATCTGGGCTTTTGCCTGACCGTCGCCTTCAGCGCCAGCCTGGCGTGGAGTGTGATCCGCCACTTTTGCGCCGCACGCTGGAAACAAGGCCTGTTGATTGCCGCGCTGCTGGCTGGAGGCACCGGCATTGCACCGCTGCTGCCGGCGCTGTATCAAAGCCCGCCAGCAGGCTCAGCCGATCAGATGGCCATTACCCGGCTTTGGGCCGGCACCCGTTTTGCCGGGCTCTATGATCAGCAAATTAATACGACCGCAGGTCAGGCCTTGTTTCCCAAAGAGATACAGGCTGATGGCAGCGCCGCGCGCGAGCTGCCGCTGGAAACGCTGGCTTACTATATTTATCTGGGTGATTTACATCCGCCTTTAGCCGGCTTCGCTCTGCTATTTTTTGCTCTGGCACTGATGATACGGCTGGAAAAAGAACCGGCCCCCAAACCACTGGCCTTTGCGCTGGGAGCCAGTGTCCCGCTGCTGCTGGCGGTGAATGCCTGGAACTTGCCATTGCAAGGCCTGCTCGTGCTGGGCTGGTGTGTCTGGCGTCAGAGGGGCGGGCAAAGCTGCTATCTGAAATATCTGATGGCCGGTGCCGCCGGCATGCTGATTTTGCTCTATCCATTTTTAAGCAGCTACACACCCAATGTGGTTGCGGCGGGCTTTGCTCTGGTCAGCGCTGAGGATCACACCCCATGGCGGCAAGGGCTGGCCATCTGGTGGCCGGTGTTACTGCTGGCAGCAATGGCGATCAGTATGGGGACTAAAAACCGGCTGGCCTTCTGGAGCGCCATGGCCATCCTGGTGCTACTGGGGTTAATGGAGCTGGTTTATATCGACGACCCTTTGTCGGGCAGCTATAACCGGTTTAACTCCACCCTGAAATGGTGGTCCTGGCTGTATCCCGCCGCGATCGTCCTGCTTGGCTCGGCGTGCCTGAGCAGCGACGCACTATGGCGCAGGGTTTTAACCACGCTCACTCTGCTGGCCGTCTGTGCCTATATTCTGCCGCAGGCGCAGTACTGGTTGTACCACTCCAAAACCAGCATGGGCCAAATGTCCGGCGCTGGCTGGCTTAAAAATGATTTTGTACACCGGGCGATTTTGAAACAGCTGCAAAGTGCTGAAAAAGGGCTGGTACTGGAAGGCATGGATGGTGGCTCTTACACCCCGGCCAGTGCCTTTGCTCTGCACAGTGGCCAGCCATCGGCGCTGGGCTGGCCGGATCATGAAAGCCTGTGGCGTAATCAACCGGCCTTTATCCAGAGAAAGGCCGCCATGATCCGGGCCTTTTATCATGGTGCCATGCCGGATGCCGGCAATTGGCTACTCAGCCAGAATATCCGTTATATCGTCTGGAGTCGTTTTGATCAAGCCCGCGCGCCAGAAGCCTTTGCCCTGCTGCGCGGCCAGCTGGAGCAACACTACGCCTGGCGGGTACTGGTCAGCGATAATGGGGCCGAGTATGGCGTCTGGGAGCGCCGTAACCGCTAAACCGTTGCCGGCTGAGGATCTGATTCTCAGCCGGTGGCTACCGCAACCATGGGGCCAGTTTACCGCCTTGCCGCCATTGCTCTTCCAGCCGCAGCCAGATCGGCTCCTTTTCTTCATCGCTCAGCATCACCCATGTGGACACTTCCACCACACTTCGGCCACACCCCCGGCAAATTTCATCACCCAGCGCCGTTGAACAAACGGCGATGCAAGGTGAGTCCGGCCGTGGCTTAAGTCCTGTATTTGCTCCCATCCGGGCATTCTCTCTGTGTACAAGGGTTATGGATTATCGATCGTTAATCAAGGTGTCACTCTTGCGTCATATAAGCGACGCCAATCTGTAATACGAAAGCGGCATGATTCATTCATCACCATCCTGAGTCACTGGTATGCCGGAGAGCGCGCTCAAATTTCGCAGTATTTGGATCTCCGACTTGCATCTTGGCACATCAGGCTGCCAAACCGCCTATTTGCTGGATTTTCTAAAGCATTGTGATGCCGAACACCTCTATCTGGTCGGCGATATTATTGACGGCTGGGCCTTAAAACGCTCCTGGTTCTGGCATCAGGCCCATAACGATGTGATTCAGAAGATTCTGCGCAAAGCCCGTAAAGGCACACGCGTCACCTATATCCCAGGCAATCATGATGAAGGCGCACGTCAGTTTTTAGGGCTGATGTTTGGTGACATCGTAATTGAAGACGAAGTGATTCACACCATGGCCAATGGTAAACGGTTCCTCGTCTTGCATGGCGATAAGTTTGACGGCGTCGTGCAATGCGCAAAATGGCTGGCCATTGTCGGCGACCGGCTTTATACCGTGACCTTAAAGCTTAACCATATATTCAACCGGGCAAGGGCACGTATGGGCCTTGGCTACTGGTCCCTGTCGCGCTATTTAAAGCACAAAGTAAAGTCAGCAGTCAGTTTTGTCTCCAATTTTGAAAATGCCGTCGCCGCAGAGGCCAAAGCACTGGGCCTTGACGGAGTGATTTGCGGTCACATCCATAAAGCAGAAATGCGTGAAATTGAAGGTGTGATGTATTGCAATGATGGCGACTGGGTAGAAAGCCTGACCGCACTGGTGGAATTACAAAATGGCGAACTGCATATTCTGAACTGGCAGAAATTTTTTATTGATCAACAAGCAGAACTTATCCACCTGTATGCCCCAACTCCTCCCCTGTTTGAAGGAATTACAGCATGAACATACTGATTGTGACCGATGCCTGGGAACCCCAGGTCAACGGAGTCGTTCGCACACTGAAGCAAACACGCCAGGAGCTGGAACATCTGGGTCACAATGTTGATGTGCTGTCTCCGCTCGAATTCCGGACCATTCCCTGCCCCACTTATCCGGAAATACAGCTATCCCTTTTTCCTGGCACCAAGATCGCCCGCCGGATCAAAGAATTCAATCCGGATGCCATTCATATTGCCACCGAAGGCCCGCTGGGTTTAGCCGCCAGAAGATACTGCCTGCGCAATAAGCTGCCATTTACCACCGCCTATCACTCCCGCTTTCCCGAGTATGTCCAGCTGCGCTTTGGCATTCCTTTATCCTGGACCTACGCCTGGCTGGCACGCTTTCATAATGCGGCCGAAGCCGTTATGGCCCCCACTCATGTGGTGGTCAGAGACCTGGAAGCACGCGGCTTTAAAAATGTGGTGATGTGGTCACGGGGTGTCGATCTTAAAATATTCAGCCCGGGCAAACGGGACCGGCTGCAAACCCGCCATCCCATCTTTGTTTATGTTGGCCGGGTTGCCGTCGAAAAAAACATCGAAGCCTTTTTGCAGCTGGATTTGCCAGGCTCCAAATGGGTCTGCGGTGATGGTCCGGCTGCTTCGCATTTACGCGCTAAATATCCGGATATTAACTGGCTGGGCGTTTTAAGCCAGGAAGAACTGGCCAAAGTCTACAATGCCGCTGATTCCTTTGTTTTCCCGTCTAAAACAGATACGTTTGGCCTGGTGCTGCTGGAAGCCATGGCATGCGGTTGCCCGGTTGCCGCTTATCCCGTCACCGGTCCGATTGATGTCATCGGCAAGGACGGCCCTGGCGCCCTGCAGGAAGATCTGCAAAAGGCATGTCTGGATTCATTAAAAATCAGCCGCGAAGCGGTACGCAAACACGCCGAATCTTTCTCCTGGGCGTTTGCCAGTCAGCAGTTTTTAACCCATTTGCACCCTTTTACCCCGGCCGCACAAGATGAATTGGCACTGAGTCTGGCAGCCAGCAAATAAGACTTTTCTTTCGCGCATAGCAAAAACCCCGATATCGTAAGATATCGGGGTTTGCTTTTAACGTGCGAATCTTTCGATTCGTTCAGTAAGGGGGTGTCTGGCGATGACCTACTTTCACACAGGTAATCTGCACTATCATCGGCGCTAAGGTGTTTCACTGTCCTGTTCGGGATGGGAAGGAGTGGGACCACCTCGCTATGGTCGCCAGACTTTAACGGGTTTAACTCGT
>JBOFGM010000575.1:0-4196 GCA_051649105.1 Iodobacter sp.
TGGAAGTTTCCTTATGTGACGGCGATGAATGGGGGCGGAGCTTTTTTGCTGCTGTTTTTACTATTTAGCTTTACGCTGGGTCTGGCCCTGATGATGGCGGAAATTGCACTTGGCCGCTCAGCGGCCAATGGTGCAGTGGGAGCCTTTAGGAAAATTGGCGGTAAACACTGGGCTCTTTTGGGTTTACTGGGTGTGCTGGCTGGTTTTGTATTGTTTTCTTTCTATAGCGTGGTGGGGGGCTGGACTTTCGCCTATCTGGGTAAAGCCATAGATGGCAGTGTCATGAGTGCTGACCCTAAAATCCTGGAAGGGATTTTCAGCCGCTTTGTGGCCGATCCGGTTAAACCGCTGATCACTCATGCCTTATTTACCCTGGCCACACTGGGTATTGTGCTGGGCGGGATTGAAAAAGGCATCGAGCGGGCTGGCAAGGTGCTGATGCCGATGTTGTTTATTATTATGCTGATTTTAATGCTGCGCTCATTAACGCTGCCTGGTGCCTGGGCGGGCGTGGTGCAGTTTTTAGCGCCGGACTGGAGCCGGGTAAACCCTGCCATGGTGGTGGAAGCGCTGGGGCTCGCCTTTTTCTCGCTCTCTTTGGGCGTGGGCGCCATGGTGGCCTATGGCTCTTATATGCATTCCAGCGAAGAAATTCTGTCGGCCTCCCTTTGGGTGGTCTTTCTGGCCGTGATGGTGGCTCTTCTGGCCGGGTTGATGATTTTTCCTGCGGTGGCCGCCTATGGCTTAAACCCGGCAGCCGGCCCTGGTCTGACCTTTATGACCATGCCGGTGGTATTTATGCATCTGCCCTTTGGTCAGGGCTTTGCGATTGCCTTTTTTGCCCTGCTGGCAATGGCGGCCCTGTCTTCATCGGTGGCGATGCTGGAGCTGATTGCGATCTGGTTTATTGATGATTTAAAACTGCCGCGCCGTCCGGTGCTGATCTCTATTGCGCTGGCCGTCTTCTTATGCGGCATTCCGGCGTCGTGGTCGTTTGGGATCTGGTCAGATGTCAGAATCTTTGGTAAGAGTATTTTTGATGCCATGGATTATTTTGTCTCTAACCTGGCGATGCCGGTAGGCGGGATTGGTCTGGCTTTGCTGGCCGGCTGGCAGGCCGGTGACAAACTGGTGGATGAGGTGGGTTTGCAGGGCTGGAAAAGACAGACCTGGCTGATTACCTGCCGTTATCTGGCACCGGTTTTAATTGCCGCCGTGCTGGTTAAAAATTTGTAAGGGCTTAGTGACGCCAGGCTGAATTTTTAAATTTATCCCCCGTGGGATAAATTGACACTTGACGGCTGGCTCCCTTACAAGGCATTCTAAAAAGCATGAATACTCAAAATCAAACATCAATCGCAATCTGGTGGCGCTTCTGACAGAAGCGGCACCTTGATATTTGATCTATAGGGCCGCCGGATGGGCGGCCTTTATATTTTGCGCATCCGGTGGTGGTTAACTGACAAACTTTTGTCACCATCAGGAATCGCATATGTCTCGCTCGCAATGGAGTTCCAAACTCGGGTTTATTCTTGCTTCGGCAGGAGCCACCGTGGGGCTGGGCTCAATCTGGAAATTCCCCTATGTCACCGCCATGAATGGCGGCGGTGCCTTTCTCTTGATTTTCGTGCTGATTACTTTCACCCTGGGCATTGCCCTGATGCTGGCTGAAATTGCCATTGGCCGCGCTGCAGCTTGTGGTGCGGTCGGTGCATTTAAAAAGCTGGGAGGCAAAGGCTGGTCGGTCGTTGGCTATATCGGCGTGCTGTGCGGTTTAACGGTGTTCTCGTTTTACAGCGTGGTGGGCGGCTGGACTATTGGCTATCTGCTGCGTGCGCTGGATGGCCGGGTGATGAGCAACGATCCCAAGGCGCTGGGAGCCTTATTTGGTCAGTATGTGTCCAGCCCGGTGGAGCCGATTATCACCCATGCCCTGTTTGCCCTGCTGACCCTGGTGGTGGTGATGTTCGGGATTCAAAAAGGCATTGAGCGGGCGGGTAAAGTCTTGATGCCGGCGCTGTTTTTACTGATGCTGGGCCTGATTATCCGCTCCCTGACCCTGCCAGGAGCCGGTGCCGGTGTGGCCGCCTTTCTGGCCCCTGATTTTTCTAAAGTAAACTCAAAAATGCTGGTCGATGCCCTTGGCCTTGCCTTTTTCTCGCTGTCGGTAGGCGCGGGCTGCATGCTGGCCTATGGCTCTTATCTGGGGCGCGATATTAAGCTGACCAATGCGGCCATGTGGGTGACGGGTTTAACCACCATGACGTCCATTCTGGCGGGCTTAATGATTTTCCCGGCGATTGCGGCTTTTGGACTGGATGCGGCGGCAGGCCCCGGCCTGACTTATATGACCATGCCGGTGGTGTTTAATCATCTGCCGTTTGGACAGTTCTTTGCGGCGGCTTTTTTTGCCCTGCTGTTAGTGGCAGCGCTCACCTCATCGGTTTCATTATTAGAGCTGATTGCGGTTTATCCGATTGATGAATGGAATTTACCGCGTAAACCCACGACCTGCGTGATTACCTTGCTGGTCTTTTTGGCTGGCGTGCCCGCTTCCTTATCGTTTGGAATTTTGAGCGACTATAAATGGTTTGGCCGCAATATTTTTGAGCTGATGGATTACAGCGCATCCAATATCTTATTGCCGCTGGGCGGGATTGGTACGGCGCTGTTTGCCGGCTGGAAAATCTGGCCGGTGATTGAAGCCGAGCTGGAGCTGGCTCCGGTCTTAAACTTCGGGATGAAATGGATGTGCCGCATTGTTGCCCCGGCACTGATTGGCTTGATTTTGATTTATAACCTGTAAACCCGTATGGGTGGATGCGCTGCATTCACCTCATTTAAGCTGGCTTAACCGGCGGAAAAATGGCCATTCACCCTGAAGGTGAATGGCCATGTGCATCCGGGCTGCTTTTTACCTGGCTTTACGCCAGCGCTTTTGCAAGTTATCAAAGCTTAAATACAGTGCCGGGGTGATATAGAGCGTAATCAGCTGCGACAGCACCAGCCCGCCCACCACCGCCACGCCCATAGGCTGGCGCAGCTCTGCTCCGGCACCAATCCCGATGGCAATCGGCATGGCCCCCATAATGGCCGCCATGGTGGTCATCATAATGGGACGGAAACGCAGCAGGCAGGCTTCACGAATGGCATCCTGCGGATTTTTGCCTTCATTGCGCTCGGCAGACAGGGCAAAGTCGATCATCATAATGGCATTCTTTTTGACGATACCGATCAGTAGCAAAATCCCCACCATGGCAATAAAGGTGAGCGGCAGGCCGACTAAATCCAGTGCAATCAAGGCACCGACCGCGGCCGATGGAATCCCCGCCAGAATGGTCACCGGATGAATCCAGCTTTCATACAGCACACCCAGAATTACATAGATCACGGCCACGGCGATCAGAATCAGCCAAAGCTGGCTGTTTTGCGATTGCTGAAAGACTGCCGCATCACCGGCAAAAGCACCAAACACCTTGGAAGGTAAGCCAATTTCCAGCTTCAGCGCTTCAATGGTGGCGGCGGCTTCTGACAGTGTTTTGCCTTCGGCCATATTAAAGGACAGCGTAACCGCCGGCAGTTGCCCCTGGTGGTTAATGGCGTTATTGGTCATCACGCGCTCCACCGTGGAAAAGGCCGTTAGCGGCACCAATACACCACTGTTATTACGGGCGTAGAGTTTGCCCAGTGCAGATTCATCACGGCGATAATCATCAGACAATTGCATCAGTACCGAATAGCTGTCTTGCGGCAGATAAATGGTGCTGATTTCGCGTTCACCAAAGGCACCATAAAGTGTCTCACGCAAATTTTCCATGTTAATGCCAAGGGTCTGCGCCTTATCACGGTCAATATTCAGCCGGGCTTGTAAGCCGCGCTTTTCGGTGTCGGAGGTGACCTCAGCAAAGACCGGCGATTGCTTCATGGCCCGCATCAGCTTCTCGGCCCAGTCGCCCAGCTCGTCAGACTGAACGGCCTGCAAGGTGTACTGATAGCGGCTTTTAGAGCTGCGTGCGCCAATTTTTAAATTTTGTACCGGGTTAAAAAACACCGAAATACCGGTCAGCCCGGCCGTGTCTTTACGCAGGCTGGCAATGGTTTTTTCCATCGAAGCCCGCTGATTGCGCGGTTTTAAAGTCACAAACATCCGGCCTTTATTACCGCTGGAAAGGCTGGAAACCACCACGCTGACATTC
>JBOFGM010000576.1:0-2107 GCA_051649105.1 Iodobacter sp.
GCCTTCTGTAATACATACAATCAGCTGTACGCCTGCATCAATGGCTTCCAGAATCGAATCTTTGGCAAACGGTGCAGGCACATAGATCACCGAGGCATCAGCCTTGGTTTCGCGCATTGCATCTTTCATGGTGTTAAACACCGGCAGATCAAGGTGAACACTGCCACCCTTACCCGGAGTTACACCACCGACCACTTTAGTGCCGCACTTTAAAGCCTGTTCAGCGTGGAAGGAACCATTTTTACCGGTAAAGCCTTGCACCAAAACTTTGGTGTCTTTATTTACGAGGACGCTCATTATTCTTCCTGATTTTTTCGGCCGGGAGCAAAGATCAAATGCAATCCATGCTCCCTGGCGTGTGGTTTAGCCGAGGGCTTTAACAGCCGCAACGATTTTTTCAGCAGCGTCATTCAGGCCCTGGGCCGAAGTCAGCTTCAGACCAGATTCATTCAGAATCTTAGCGCCAAGCTCTGCGTTATTGCCTTCCAGACGCACCACAACCGGCACAGTCACATTCACTTCTTTCACCGCAGCAATAATCGCTTCAGCAATCATGTCGCAACGAACAATACCGCCAAAGATATTGATCAGCACGCCCTTCACGGAATCATCAGCCAGAATCAGTTTAAAGGCTTCGATCACGCGATCTTTAGTAGCGCCGCCGCCCACATCCAGGAAGTTGGCTGGCTGGCCGCCTTTGAGCTTGATGATGTCCATCGTGGCCATCGCCAGACCGGCGCCGTTCACCATACAACCGATATTGCCTTCCAGTGCCACATAGTTCAGTTCGAACTCAGAAGCTTTCACTTCGCGCTCGTTTTCCTGCGATTTATCGCGCTGAGCCAGGAGCTCAGGGTGACGGTACATGGCATTAGAATCCAGACCGACCTTGGCATCCACGCAGCACAGATCGCCATTTTCACGCAGCGCCAGCGGGTTGATTTCAAACAGCGCGAAATCGTTTTCGATAAAGGCAGCACACGCGCCCAGCATCATTTTAGTGAAAGCCGCTACTTGCTTGCCTTCCAGACCCAGAGCAAAAGCACAGTCACGCGCCTGGAATGGCTGCATGCCAACCAGCGGATCAACCGTTACTTTCATGATTTTTTCTGGGGTTTCTTCAGCAACTTTCTCAATTTCCACACCGCCTTCGGTGGAAACCATAAACACCACGCGCTGGCTGGAGCGATCCACGACCGCGCCAAGGTACAGCTCGCGCTGTACCGGATACATATCTTCACAAACCAGTACCGAATGCACAGGCTGGCCGGCCGCATCAGTCTGGTAGGTCACCAGATTGGTGCCAATCAGACCTTTAGCGATTTCTGCAGCTTCTTCGGCAGATTTCACCACTTTCACGCCACCTGCCTTACCACGGCCACCGGCATGAACCTGAGCTTTAACCACAGCAAATTTGCCACCCAGGGCATTGTAAGCTGCAGCCGCTTCTTCTGGCGTGTGGGCCAGAATACCGCGTTGTACAGGAAGACCATACTTTGCCAGCAATTCTTTGGCTTGATACTCGTGCAGATTCATCTTTTATTCCCTGTGTGAGGTGCGGCGGACGACTCGCCCGCCAGTACTAATTTCAGCCAAATGGAGGTCAGAGAGACCCTCCTTCAGAACGCAAACAACTATTAGCTATGTAAACCGCGTTTATCCACGCCCAGCGCTGCTTCATGCATTGCTTCTGACAGGGATGGGTGAGCATGGATAATCCGCGCAATATCTTCTGACGACGCGTTGAATTCCATGGCCACTACGGCTTCTGTAATCAATTCAGAAGCAAACGGGCCAATAATATGCACACCCAAAATACGGTCTGTTTTAGCGCAAGCCAACATCTTTACAAAACCAGCGGTTTCGCCCAGACCTAAAGCACGGCCATTCGGGCTGAACGGGAACTGACCTTTTTTATATTCAACGCCTTCTGCTTTCAGCGCTTGCTCAGTTTTGCCCACCCAGGCCATCTCCGGACTGGTGTAAATCACCCAGGGGACAGTATTAAAATCGATATGCGGATGCTGACCGGCAATCCGTTCTGCCACGGCCACGCCTTCTTCAGAGGCTTTATGCGCCAGCATCGGACCACGCACCACATCACCCA
>JBOFGM010000577.1:0-3807 GCA_051649105.1 Iodobacter sp.
GTAATTTCTTCAATGGTGGCCGCATTGGAGGCAGAAAGATCAGACAGCCGTTCTGAATCATTGGCTAAATGGCTCAGTAAAGAATTAATGGAGCCAATTCCCATGGTCAGGTTTTCGGTTTCTTTCCGGATATCAATAAACATACTGCGTAACTGATCGGTAAACCGGTTAAAAGCCTTTGCCGTGGCGGCAATTTCATCATGCCCTTCAATTTCAATTTTGCGGGTTAAATCGCCATTCCCCTGGGAAATTTCTTCCATGGCCTGGCGCACTTTGCCCAGACTGTGCAGCATTTTGGTAATTAAAAAACCGGCAACAGGAATCACAATAACCAGCAGAATAACCAGTGCAGCAATAGCCTGCCAGACCAGTTGATTAAGCGGTTCTAAAATAACCTTTTTATCCAGCACTAAAATCAGATCACTATCGGTGCCTTCAACCTGCTGCACAAACACAAATTTATCTTCACCACCAATATTGATTTCTGCCAGTTTATTGGTGGCGGCAATGCTGGCCAGATTGGCCGCACTTAAGCCTTCAGAAATTTCAGAGGTGGGTTTATTCAGACGGGTTTTATCGTTATGCGCCAGAATCAGGCCGCTTCTATCGGCCAGAATGGCATAGCCATTCCCTGCCACCTTAATATTTAAAACATCTTTGACCACGCCTTCCAGCGAGATATCAACCGCCGCCACGCCTTTGGTTCCGGCCGGGCCTTTTACCGGCGCGGCAAAAGAAAGAATCAGCTGTTTGCTTTCTGCATCCACATAGGGAGGGGTAAGAACGGGTTTACCCGCCTCCATGGCTTGTTTATACCAGGGGCGGGAGGTCGGATCGAACCCTTCCGGCATGGTGACCGGATGGCCGCTGATAAATTTTTTATCCGGCGTGCCAATATAGGCCAGATCAAATTTGGCGCTTTTTTCTGTCTGATACAGGGCAGGGACAGGGTCTTCTGCTTTGGATAAGGCTTCGGCCAGACCAGCCACAATATTTTGTTTTTCTGAGACCCAATTGCGCAGTACGACGTTATAACCGGTGCTGACCCCCACAATTTCATTGTGCAGGCTTACATTGATCATCTCGTGGCGCATTTTTAAATAGCTGCCAAATGTAAGCACCGAACCGGAAAATAGCGTCAATAGCGAAATAAAGACAATCAATTTAACTTTGAGAGATTGTTTCATGGTTGGGCTCTTTTAAAAGATCTGACATGTTTTATAAGAAAACTGTGGCATTAATTAATAATGGTGTTGATCAAAGCCGCTATCAATCAAAAACGAACCCGGAACGGCCCCTTTGAAAAGTAATTATTGCATATAAGTCAGTAAATTCCAGACTGAATCTTGCTTAGTGGATGTAAGGTATTACCCCCTGGTCACCCGGATCACTTCATTTACATCCTGCAGCTTGATTAAAATTCTTTGTAATTGCTCTGCATCGCGGATTTCCAGCGTGAAGCGCATAAACATACGCTGATCTTTGCTTTGCGTATTGACCGCCGTTACATTGATCCGCTCCCTGGCCATAATATCGCTCAGATCGCGCAGCAGAGTGCCACGGTTATGCGCTTCCACCAATAAATCAGTGGCAAAGACATGACCTTTTTGAATGCCCCAGTCGGCATTAATTAAACGCTCCGGCGCTTCGGTGGCCAGCCTTTTCAGGGTGCTGCAATCACTGCGGTGAATAGAAATACCCCGGCCCTTGGTAACAAAACCCATCACATGATCGGGCGGAACCGGTTTGCAGCATTTAGCCAGCAGGGTCATTAATTTATCGACCCCTTCAATCAGAATGCCTTCGCCGCTGCCGCTGGCGCGGGCTGCTTTGATAAAGTCTGTGGTTTGCCCGGCGGGAGGTTCAACCGGGGCCTGGCTGTCTCTGAAGGCCTGGTTCAGCTCACGCTGGGATATTTCGCCCCGGCCCACTGCGGCAAACAGCTCTTCGATATTCTTGCAGCCTAATTTAACGGCAATATGGTCCTGATTAACATCTCTGGCCGCGCAGCGGGCGGCTTCTTTGTCAAAAATGGCCCGGCCGGCTTCAATGGCGATATCCTGATTCTGCTGACGAATCCAGTGCCGGATTTTAGAGGCAGCACGATGGCTTTTTACATAGCCCTGATGCAGCCAGTCTAAGCTGGGGCCGCCTTCCTTGGTGGATAAAATTTCCACCCGCTGGCCGTTTTCCAGCGCCGTATACAGCGGCACAATCTGGCCGTTAACCTTGGCCCCGCGGCAGCGGTGCCCCAGATCCGTATGCACATGGTAGGCAAAATCAACCGGCGTGCTGCCTTTGGGCAGGGTAATCACCCGTCCTGCCGGAGTCAGAATATAGATGGTGTCATCAAATAATTCGGCTTTAAATGTTTCGGCAAATTGCGTTTCGCTGGCCATATCTTCGCGCCAGTCCAGCAATTGCCGCAGCCAGGCAATTTTTTCTTCATAACGGGCATCGCCCTGGCCGCCTTCTTTATAGCGCCAGTGGGCGGCCACGCCGTATTCGGCATGCTCATGCATTTCAATGGTGCGGATTTGTACTTCCACCGCTTTATCATTTTCACCAATGACGGCGGTATGCAGGCTGCGATAGAAATTGCCTTTGGGATGGGCAATATAATCATCAAATTCGCCGGGAATAGGCTGCCACAGATTATGGACAATCCCCAGTGCGGTATAACAATCTTTTAAATCCGGCACTAAAATTCGTACCGCCCTGATATCGTACAGCTCAGAGAAATCCAGCTTTTTCTTTTGCATTTTTTTCCAAATGCTGAAGATATGCTTGGGTCTTCCCATTAAATCGGCTTTTACACCGGCATTATTAAGCTCAATTCTTAATGTTTTGAGAACATCATCAATAAACTTTTCCCGGTCTACCCGGCGCTCATCTAATAATTTAGCAATTTTTTTATAGGTATCTGGATGCAAATATCTGAAGCCTAAATCTTCTAATTCCCATTTGATTTGCCATACACCCAGCCGGTTAGCCAGCGGGGCAAATAAATCGAGGGTTTCTTGTGCAATCCGGCGGCGCACCTCTTCCGGGGCGCGGGCCAGCTCATGCATGGTCTGGGTACGCCAGGCCAGCTTAATCAGCACGGCACGGATGTCTTCCACCATGGCAATTAACATTTTGCGCACGGCTTCAATTTGTTTGGCCACATCCTGCGGTTTGCCACCGGTCGGGTGGGCCAGGCTGCGCAGTTGGCTGACCTTGGTGGCACCATCAACCAGCCGGGTGATATCCGGACCAAAATGGGTATTGATTTGCTCCAGTGGCTGCGCCTGTATGCCGGGCAGGGCAAACAGCAGCGTGGCAATCACGGAATTGGCATCCAGACGTAAATCCGCCACGATCGAGGCACTGGCAACGGCATGCTGAAATAAGGAGCTGCCGGTATCTTCATGCTGCTTATTGCCATACAGCACCGCAACCCAGTCCAGCGCCTGACGCAGGCGGACAATATCGCCGGGCGGATAGCGTTCAGTCAGCGCATTCAGCCAGCGATCCGGATCAGCGGCTTCTGCAATAGATTGGGCAAGCGGACGAGTAACAGCAACCATGTCGAATCACAACGAAGAATCAGAAGACAATTTTGCCTACTTTGTTGTGTCAGTCATAGTGTGATGTGGCTTTTATGTTAATAATTTCTGGTTTTGTTTTAAATAACGCTGCGTTGGGCCGGCTTTACAGCACTTGGATGGCGTTTATAGCCAGGTGGTGGGATTGGCGTAATGCGGTCTACTTATGAAAAAAATAGCGGCTTACCCGTGTTTATTTAAGGGTAAACCGCCATTTAAT
>JBOFGM010000578.1:0-3637 GCA_051649105.1 Iodobacter sp.
TTCACGTAAGTTGATTTGCATTGCATCCAGTCCTGATTCTCATGGTCATTACATGTTTAGCCAATCGTCAGTGTTTAGTTGTTCAGTTAAATAAATAAACAACGAAAGTGTAGTGAGCTTTTAAAAATTACACAACTGAATTTTTTAAGCTAAAAGTTCTACCATCCGGCGATTTAGGGCGCATTTATGCCAGAGGTCTGAATACAATTGAAAGTACATTAATTTGACTATGCCTTGATTCAGGCAGCCGCTGCCGGTCAGCCTTATGCGGGCAGCATGTTAAATGCCTGAGCGTTATATCGCTGAATACAAGCTGAAAATCACCAGGCCCGGTGAATTCAAACAGAGATAAATGCTTTGTGCAGGGGAATTAAAACAAGATGGATAAAAATTAAATCGCAAAAAAAAGCCAGTGAGAACACTCACTGGCTGATGTAATCACTGCCAATCTATTCACAGCAACTGTGCAAGCCTGTTGCAGGCATCACGCAGATATTAAAATTGATCGCTGACTAATTAAAACGAATACCCGGCAATCAGAGCCGCCGTCATACTGTTTTTTGATTCTGTGAGCGGGCTGTTTTCTGCATTTTTAAATAACCTTTTCATCCCCATTGCCGTGGAAACACCCCAGTTTTTATCAAACTGATGATTCCAGGTCAGCGTTAAACTGCCGGCATCAAAACCAGCAGAAGGAGAATAGGCGGCATAGCCCGAATTACGGCTTTGCACTGCCGTGACACCATAATAAGTTTGTGCATATTTGGCATCGGCGTAATGAGCAAAGCCACTGACTGAAATTTGATCGGTGGCGGCTGTATATAATGGCACCGCTAATCCTAAATTATAGGAATGGCCATTATCACGGTGATTCAGCTTTATTTCTGCACCGGCAGAAAGTCGTGCCTTTCCCCATAATGAAACGCCGGCATCCAGTAATAACAGCGGCGAATTAGCCACATCACCCATTCCTTTAAATTTACTTTTCGTATCTGTGATATTGGCAATATCATCCCCACGGCTTCCGCCATAAGAAAACGCGGCACTGCCATCAAAAATCCCAAGGCTGCTCTGATAACCCAGACCACGCGCGGAACTGGCAAAAAAGCCGTTAGCCGCCTGATAATCTGCATAAAGAACCGGCATCAGTTTATTATTTTTTGCACCCACATATTCGGGGCCATAAGCAATGCCGGCACCGATCACTAACTTAGAATCTGATGCAGAAACAGGGTCATCCCCGGCATAACTGTTTGCAGTGGCTAATATAGCCATAAGAGATATTAATTTAATGATTTGCATCGCACTGGCTCTGAATTAAATAATGTCTGCGATAGTAGACACTGATTGTTAAAATATCCCACACCAACTGTCTGCTATTTGTCATTAAATTGTAGATCTGTCAGCGCGCAGCAAAGCGGCAAGTGATCCATAGCCCCGTTTCATTTCAGGCAACAGAAGATGTATAAAAACTGTAGCCATTTGCACTGAAATGTCTTTTTACAAGCCGGGCCTATGCCACTGCCCGTACAATGGCAAAAGCATATACTGCGATAAGAAGGATCTATGTTCAGACTGATGCTGGTAGAAGACGACTGCAAACTGGCCGCCCTGATTAAAGAATATCTAAGCAGCTATGAATTCAGCGTCGAGATTATTCCCCGCGGGGATTTGGCCGTAGCGCATTTTAAAGCCAGCCAGCCCGATATTATTATTCTTGATCTGATGCTGCCTGGCCTCGATGGCATGGTGGTTTGCCGGCAAATCCGTGAAATCAGCAATGTGCCGGTGCTTATTCTGACTGCCCGCGAAGATATCTTTGATGAAGTATCCGGCCTTGAACAAGGTGCGGATGATTATGTTAATAAGCCCATTCAGCCGCGGATTTTATTGGCCCGGCTGCGTGCCCTGCTGCGCCGTGGCACGGGTAAAGTCAGCGCGGCCAACGGGCCTCTGATCTTTGGTGATTTGCATATTTCCAAAGCCGACCGGGCGGTGCATTGGCGCAATGAGGCGGCAATTCTGAGTAATTCTGAATTTAAATTATTGCTTTTACTGGCCGAATCCGCCGGGCAGGTTTTATCCAGAGACGATATTTTACAATCCATGCGCGGTATTGAATTTGATGGCATGGATCGCAGTATTGATAACAGTATTTCCCGCCTGCGCCGGAAATTTAATGACCATGATTCAGAAAAAATCAAAACAGTCTGGGGTGAAGGTTATTTATTCAGCCCCGCTGCCTGGGAATAAACGGCCATGTGGCGTATCTATTTACGTGTTTTTGCCTTAATTGCGATAGTGACTGTTTCATTAACGCAAGTGCTCAGTTTTATCACTATTCATTTTTTTTCCGAGCAAATAGAAGCCATTGAGCTGAAAGAGGCATCGGCACAGATTTTTTTACTTGAGCATTATTTAAATCATGCCCAGGGTGATTTATGGCACAGCCGTTTTGCTACTTTGCAGCAAAAATCCAGCCATAATTACAGTCTGCAATCACTGGAAAAGACTCTGGCCACCATTGCCCCACGCAATAAAGCGGCGCTGTTAAGGGGTGAAATCATCGTGGATTCACCCAGCGAAGCCTATTATCGCCGGGTGGATATTCAGAATAAAACCTTTAATGGCAGCGCCAGCCAGGTGATTTATGTAACCGACCGGGCAAAAAATGATCCGATTGTGGTGCGAATTAAGCAATTTCAATACTTCTTTATTTTTATACTGCTGTTGCTGCCTTGTGGCGTCTGGTCTTTTTTGCACTGGCGTGAATTACAGGCCTTATCTGAAACTGCCAATTCTTTTGGCTCTGGCCTGCTGGGTACCCGCGCAAAGGTCAGAAAAAGCGCCAGTGTTTATCCGCTGGCCCAATGCATGAATCTGATGGCAGAAAGAATTGAGCGAATGATTGATTCACAGCGTGAATTACTGCATTCCGTATCGCATGAATTACGTACCCCGATTGCCCGGCTGGAGTTTGGGCTGGCACTGCTTAAAAATGATGCCCGCAGCGAGCTGCTTGAGCCGCGGTTTCTCTCCATGGAAAACGATTTGCATGAGCTTAATGAGCTGGTGACCGAGCTGCTGAGCCTTGCCCGGATTGAGCAACAAAAATCCTTACCCATCAACACGGTAGATCTGTCAAAAACACTGAATCTTGTTTTAAATTCACTGGAACATGTCTTACAAGGCAAAGAAATCAGCTGCACCATTGCTTCCGGCAGCCATACGGTGACCGGTGAAGAAAAACTGCTCAGCCGGGCGCTGAGTAATTTATTAAGAAATGCCGCCAAATATGCTGATAAAAAAATCAGTATTTCATTGCTGAGAAATGAGGCCGGGGAGGTAGAAATCACCATTGAAGATGATGGCCCGGGCATTCCTGAAGCAGAGCGGGAGCATATTTTCGAACCGTTTTATCGCCTGGATCGCAGCCGGGACAGGGCCAGCGGAGGATTCGGTCTGGGGCTGGCTATCACTAAAAAAGCCATTGCCCTGCACCGGGGAAGCATCCGGGCGGATCAGTCGAAGCTGGGCGGAGCGCGATTTACCATTATGCTGGCAGCGCTTACATAACCAGAGCGGGTTGAGGTAACCAGCGGACGGCCTGTGGCACGGGCTGCGCGCAGAGTGCATT
>JBOFGM010000579.1:0-8292 GCA_051649105.1 Iodobacter sp.
GTCTGTAATGGCACTGTTTTCTATTATTACTTGCACCCGCAATAGTATGGCAACGATTAAAGACACTCTTGATTCGGTGCAAAATCAGGATTGTCAGGATATTGAGCATATTTTTGTGGATGGAAATTCCACCGATGGCACGCTGGATTATCTGCGCTCTCTGCCCGGGAATATCCGCATTCTGGAAGGGGTGGAGGGCGGGATTTCCCGCGCCATGAATCAGGGGATAACCGCCGCCACGGGCACAATTATTTGCCATTTGCATTCGGATGATTATTTTCTGCATCCCCGGGTATTAAGCCGGGTGGCCGCCAGCCTTGAAAGCACGCAGGCTAAATGGCTGTACGGGCGAATTTTGAATGACTATAACGGCGCTTTACTGGCAGAGCCTTATCGAGCGCCGCGCTTTAGTCATCGCCGATTATTAAGAGGCAATTTTATTCCGCATCCGGCCAGCTTTATTTGCCGCAGTGTTTTTAATGAGCTGGGTTTATTTGATGAAACACTCAAATATGCCATGGATTATGACTTTTTTTTACGGATTTCGGCACGGTATTTGCCAGCTCAAATCCCCGAGGTATTAACCGTTTTCAGGCGTCATGCCGGCAGCGCTTCGAATGCCAACTGGCTGGCGGCTTTTGAAGAAATGCATCAGGTTAAACGCCGCTATTTACCCAATAATCCGCTGATTCGCAGCTGGTCGTATTTCAGATATCGCTGCTCGCATTATAAAGTGGTCCGCTCATTAACCGTTGTGGCCGGCAGCTGATAAGGATAAAAGCGTGATTTATATTTATCCGGAAGGCGGCCTGTGTAATCGTATGCGGGCCATAGATTCGGCTCTGGCCTTGGCCAGGGAATCCGCCCAGCCATTAGTGATTATCTGGGCGCTCAATACCGATCTTAATTGTGATTTTCATCTGTTATTTAAAGCCCTGCCTGATTTTGTCCGGATTTATACGGTTAATCATCTGGGGCTGACCGGCCGGTTGCGCCGTTATTTTATTGCCGCCGGCTGCTGGCTGACGGGTAAAACATATCTGAAGCAAAGCCGCTTAATCAAGCTGGCAGAGCGGCCTGATGATTTACGCCTGCTGGCGGTTCAGGGGCAGCTCTATATTAAAACCCATTCCAGATTCTGGCATGGCCAACAGGATTATCAGGATTTTATACCGGCGGCGGAATTAGCCTATAAAATTGCCGCTCAGATTGTGCCGGATCAGCATACGGTGGCGGTGCATATTCGTCGCACCGATAATGCCGATGCCATTACCCACAGCCCGCTTACTTTATTTATTGAATATATGCAGCAGGAACAGCAGCAAAATCCGCAGACTTTATTTTTTGTGGCCACCGATGATCCGCAGGTTTTAAACGGGCTGCAAAATCAGTTTGGCCAGGCGGTTTTATTTCATCCTAAAGCCTCTTATTTACGCAGTGATCCGGCGGCGATACAGGATGCCCTGGTGGATTTATATTGTCTGGCCCGTTGCCGTAAATTATTAGGCAGCTATTGGAGTTCATTTACTGATACAGCCGGTGAGTTGTTTGATATTCCGGTGGTGATTGTAAAAACACCGCAGAAGTAATGCGGGCAAAAGGCAGGGTGTTCCCTGAGATCAGACAGGACTGGATATATGTTGATATTAACTTCCTGGGATGACGGGCATCCCTGTGATTTGCGACTGGCAGATTTATTAAATAAATATAATTTAAAGGGCACGTTTTTTATCCCGTATAAAAATTCAGAAAACAGGGATGTATTAACAGAAGCGCAAATCAGAGTATTAGACCGCGATTTTGAAATTGGTGGTCATACCCTGAATCACCGCTATTTAACCAGCCTGAATGACAAGGATCTGAACAATGAGATCGTTCAGGGAAAATTGAAAATTGAAAATATAATTGGTCATTCTGTCAGCGGATTTTGTTATCCGGGCGGGTATTTAAATCAGCGGGTGATTGATGCTGTCCGTGATGCCGGTTTTTCTTACGCCAGAACGGTGGAAAATATGGTTTTTGATACTGGAAAATCAGTTTGGCAAATGCCAACAAGTTTTCAGTTTTATCCGCATAGTTCTTATGTTTTTATAAAAAATATGATTAAATACCCGGATGTATCCAAGCTTAAATCGGTTGTAATGAGAGCAACAGAAAAAGATTTTTTTAGTTTTCTGGAAAAACAATTAACCGCTAATATTGGGTATGACCGGGTATTTCATTTATGGGGACATAGCTGGGAGATAGAGCAATATGATTTATGGGATAAGCTGGAACAGTTTTTTGAATTATTATCAGTTTATTCAGATTGCTCGGTCACGCTGGCAGAGGCGCAAACGCTCTGCCAGCAAAATAATCCGGTGATGCCTTGTATTTTATAAAACCCCGCTATGTGAAGCCGGCATGGGTGATATATAAAGGTTGATATTTAATCGTGATTTAAACAGATTGATCAGGCTGGCAAACGACATCCTGCAGTTTATTTCTCTTAAAAGATATTATGCAGAATTCAGCAACAATCCCTTTGACCGTTTTATTTGTGCAGCGCCGTTTGCCGCATTATCGCGTATCGTTTTTTGAGGCCTTGTATAAAGAACTGGCCTTAAGAGGATGCCGGCTGCGCCTTGCCTATGGTACGGCTAACCGGATTGAAGATACCCGGCATGATTCGGCTGAGCTCGCCTGGGCCGAGAAATTACCCACCCATTATTTTCTTAATGGCCATCTGTGCTGGCAGCCCTTTTATAAACAAATGAAAGACGCGGATCTGGTGATTTGCAGCCATGAAAATAAACTGCTTTTTAATTTAATAGCGCAGTATTTTTATCCGCAGACAAAATTTGCCCTGTTTGGCCATGGTGCCAATTTGCAGGGGGTGGCCGGCAGCTGGAAAGAAAAATTTAAAAGAATTGCCGCCGGCCGGGCAGACTGGTGGTTTGCATATACCTCGCTATGCCTGCCCTTATTGCAGAAATTTAATTTTCCAGAGCAGCGGATTACCGTGATTAATAATTCGGTGGATACCCGTGAGCTGGCATTTTTATACAGCCGTATTTCTTTTGATGAGCGAAAAAATATCCGGGCCAGGCTGGGGCTGAATGGCCGCCATACCGGTATTTTTATTGGCTCGTTTTATCATGAAAAGCGCATTGATTTTTTATTGCAGGCCCTTCTTCTTATTAAGCAGCGGCTGCCGGATTTTGAAATGCTGCTGGTGGGCGATGGGATACAAAAGCAGCAAGTGATTGATTTTTGTAAAGAAAACAGCTGGGCGCAATATATGGGGCTGTGTAAAGGCAAGGAAAAAGCGGATTTATTGGCGGTGGCCAGCGTCATGTTAAATCCGGGCCTTGTCGGGCTGGGAATTCTGGATTCTTTTATTTGTGCGGTGCCTATGCTGACTACCGATTGTGGTTTGCACAGCCCGGAAATTGCTTATATGGAGCAGGGAATTAATGGTGTGATGACGCAGAATTCGCCAGAAGCCTATATCAATGCGGTGGTTGATTTATTAAATAATCCGGATGAATTAGCCCGGATGAAAAAGGCTTGTCTGCAAAGCAGCCGTGATTACAGCATTGAAAATATGGCAGGCCGTTTTGCCGATGGCATTATGGCTTGTCTGCAGGCGCCTGATTACCGTGGCGGACGCGGATGATGCGGATTCTGGTGGCGCATAATATTTATCAGCAGCGTGGTGGTGAAGATAGTGTGGTGGACAATGAGGTGGCTTTATTAAAAAGCCATGGTCATCAGGTTGAGCTGTATCTGCGACATAATAATGAAATTACCGGGCAATCAAAACCGGCTCTTTTGCAGCAAACTATCTGGTCCAAAAAAACGTCTTTTGATATTTTGGCATTACTGAATCAATTTAAGCCCGATGTGATTCATGTGCATAATACTTTGCCGCTTATTTCTCCTTCCCTTTATTGGGCTGCTGCCCGTTTAAATATTCCTGTGGTGCAAACATTGCATAATTTCCGCCTGCTTTGCCCGCAGGCTACTTTTTTGCGCCAGGGAAAGATTTGTGAGTCCTGTGTGGGGCATTTGCCATGGCGGGCGGTTATACACCGCTGTTATCGTGCTTCGGCGATTCAGTCGGCGGTGCTGGCCGGTATGCTGACATTGCACCATGCTTTGGGCAGCTATCGGAAAAAAGTCACGCGTTATATTGCCTTAAATGAATTTTGTAAAAGTAAATATATTCAGGGCGGTATTGCGGCAGAAATGATCGATATAAAGGCCAATTTCGTGACTGATTGCGGCACGGGCAGTAGCAGCCGGGCCGGGTTTTTATTTGTCGGGCGTTTATCTGCCGAAAAAGGCGTGGGGGTTCTGGCCGGCGCTTTTGATGCCCGCCGGCATGGATCTTTAACGGTGGTGGGAGAGGGGAGCGAGTCGGCTTGCCTGCAAAACAGGGATAGTCTGAAGATGACCGGTGCTTTGCCGTCAGAGCAGGTGAAAAAGGCTATGCAAAGCAGCCTGGCGCTGGTTTTACCCAGTATTTGCTATGAAAATATGCCAATGACGCTGGTTGAGGCGTTTTGCTGTGGTTTACCGGTGATTGCCAGCCGGCTCGGATCGCTTGCCATGTTGGTGGAAGAGGGGAAAACCGGCTTGTTATTTAATGCCGGGGATGAGGCCGACCTGGCAGAAAAAATGGCGTGGGCTGCTGAGCATCCGCTTGAAATGGCACAAATGGGATTAAATGCGCGGGCTGAATATTTAATGTCTTATACACCGGAAGCAAATTACCAATTATTGATCGATATATATAATAAGGCGATTGGTATATGTCTAAAATAGCGGAGGAGGTATTTACAGACAGAAAAACCATCACGGTGCTGGGTGCTCTGATTGATGTTTTAGACTGGAGTACGGCGTTATTGCGGATTAAATACTGGGGATTAAATCATGAATCCCGTTATATCTGCATATGCAATGCCCATTCTGTGGTCACCACCACCAGCGATGAGGCGTTTTGCCAGGTGGTAAAAAGTGCCGATATGGCAACACCCGATGGGGCACCCGTGGCCTGGTTGATGCGTTTATCCGGGTATCGAGGCCAGCAGCGTATTAATGGCCCGGATTTAATGTGGAAATATTGCACAGAAGCCAATCGCTCAGGGGATTGGCCATCGATCTTTTGATATGGCAGCACACTGGAAACCCTGAAAATTCTGCAGCAGCGGCTGCTGGCCGAGTTTCCGCGGTTAAAGATTGTTGGTGTTTTTTCGCCGCCTTTTCGTGCTTTATCGCCGCAAGAAGAACAAGAAGTCATCCGGCATATTCATGAGTCTGGTGCCGGCGTAGTCTGGGTGAGCTTAGGTTGTCCTAAGCAGGAAAAATGGATGGCTTCCCAGCGTGGGCGGATTAATGCGGTGATGATTGGTGTGGGAGCCGCATTTGATTATCATGCAGGGACTATTGTTCGTGCGCCGCTCTGGATGCAAAATGCGGGATTAGAATGGCTGCACCGGCTGTGTTCTGAGCCGCGCCGTTTATGGAAAAGATATTTTGTGACGAATACCGTCTTTGTTATCAAAGCGATCCGCCAGCTTATATATAAAAATTGATTATTTAATTTGGAGTTTTTGAGTAATGAAAATCACAGTGATAGGCTCGGGCTATGTTGGCTTGGTAACGGGTACATGTTTGGCTGAATATGGTAATGATGTGGTTTGCCTCGATGTGGATGCCAATAAAATCCGTATTTTGCAGGAAGGCGGCGTACCTATTTTTGAACCGGGTCTGGAAGAGATGATTAAGCGCAATGTGGCTGTTGGCCGCCTGCGTTTCACCACGGATATTAAAGAATCGGTTGAGCATGGCACGATTCAGTTTATTGCCGTGGGCACCCCGCCGGATGAAGATGGCTCGGCCGATTTAAAATATGTGGTTGCAGCGGCCCGCAGTATTGGCCGTTATATGAATGGTTATAAGGTGATTGTGGATAAATCCACGGTACCGGTTGGCACGGGCGATAAGGTGCGTGCGGCGATTAATGAAGAATTGCATCAGCGCGGCGAGCAAACCAGCTTTGCTATTGTTTCTAATCCGGAATTCTTAAAAGAAGGGGCTGCGATTGAAGACTTTATGCGCCCTGACCGGATTGTGATTGGTACTGATGATGATACGGCCAAAGATATTATGGGCACTTTATACGCGCCTTTAGTACGCAATCACGACCGTATTTTATTTATGGATGTGCGCTCGGCTGAAATGACTAAATATGCTGCCAATGCCATGCTGGCAACGCGTATTTCCTTTATGAATGAGCTGGCTAATTTATCTGAAGTGATGGGCGCAGATATTGAATTAGTCCGCAAGGGAATTGGCTCTGATCCGCGGATTGGTTACCACTTTTTATATCCTGGCGTGGGTTACGGCGGTTCTTGTTTTCCTAAAGATGTACAGGCTTTGCAGCGCACGGCTGAAGAGCATGGCATCAGCTTAAAAGTATTGGATGCGGTGGAAAAAGCCAATCTGGCGCAGAAATTTGTGCTGGTGGAAAAAATTGTTAAGCGCTTTGGTAATGATTTAAAAGGCAAGCATTTTGCTTTATGGGGTCTGGCCTTTAAACCAAATACCGATGATATGCGTGATGCCCCAAGCCGCGTGATTATTGAGTACTTGCTTAATCATGGTGCAACGGTGGCCGCGCATGATCCGGTAGCGATGCATGAAGCGCAGCGTGTGATGCCCGATTGGCAAGGCCTGACTTATGGCGAGAATCCTAAGGCGGTATTGCCAGACGCGGATGCGCTGGTGATTGTGACCGAATGGAAGGCTTTCCGCAGCCCTGATTTTGCTGAAATTAAAGCCCAGCTGAAAACCCCGCTTATTTTTGACGGCCGCAATTTATATGATCCGCAGCGGATGGAAAAAGAAGGTTTTGAGTATTACCCTATTGGCCGCCAGCAAATAACAATTTAATATGTCCTGATATATTTTCTAATAGCTGTTCAGGAAATGCTTTATTAGCAAATACTGTTTAATACATATTATTTTATTGAAATACTATTTTAATAAATAGCAGATATGTGTTTTGCTCTGTTTGAAATTTCCTGGGCAGCTAATCACATTTTATGGATGGTTCATGTCAATTACTCCGGTGATTCTTTGTGGTGGCTCTGGCAGCCGTATGTGGCCGCTTTCCCGCGGCGGCTATCCCAAGCAATTTTTAAAATTGCATGGTGACCAGAGCCTGCTGCAGCAAACCGCAACCCGGCTGAAGGGAGTCGCTGGCGTGGCTGCGCCTTTGCTGATCAGCAACCAGGAACACCGGTTTTTAGTGGCCGAGCAAATGCGCGGTGCAGGTATGGCTGATGCGCGCGTGGTGTTAGAACCCATGGGGCGTAATACTGCACCTGCGGTGGCGGCTGCAGCCCTGATTGCGCTGGAAGGCAATCCTGATGCGATGCTGCTGGTCTTGCCATCGGATCATGTGATTGTAAAAACCGATATCTTTAAGGCCTTGGTGGCGCAAGCGGCAGAAATTGCTGCACAGGGCCGGCTGGTCACGTTTGGGATTACCCCGACCGAGCCGCATACGGGCTATGGCTATATCCGCCGGGGTGAGTCGCTGTGCGGGGATGCCTTTGCCGTAGCCGCCTTTGTTGAAAAGCCGGATGCAGAGCGTGCGGCTGAATTTTTAGCCAACGGCGATTATTACTGGAACAGCGGTATGTTTATGTTCCGGGCCGATGTTTATGTGCGTGAGATGGCTCAGTATCAGCCTGAAATGCTGGCCAGTGTGCAGGCGGCTGTGAGCAATGGCGTGCGTGATTTAGACTTTTTACGTCTGGACAGCGCTGCCTTTGCCGCATGTGAATCCGATTCGATTGATTATGCGGTGATGGAAAAAACCAGCCATGCGGCGGTGATTGCTGCCGCTGATCTGGGCTGGAGCGATATTGGTTCCTGGTCGGCCTTGCGGGAAGTCACCCCGCAGGATGAGGAAGGCAACAGCGTGCTGGGCGATGTGATGCTGGACCGGGTGTCTGGTTGTTATATCCGCAGCGAATCCCGCATGATTGCCGCCATTGGCGTGCAGGATCTGGTGATTGTGGAAACGGCTGACGCCGTGCTGGTGGCGCATAAAGATCATGTGCAGGATGTGAAAAAGATTGTGGAGCGCTTAAACAGCGCCGGCCGTTCCGAATCGGTCACTCATCGCCGCGTGTATCGCCCATGGGGCAGTTATGAAGGCATCGATGCCGGTTCGCGCTTCCAGGTAAAACGGATTGTGGTGAATCCGGGTGCCACGCTGAGCCTGCAGATGCATTA
>JBOFGM010000580.1:0-4710 GCA_051649105.1 Iodobacter sp.
CACCCTGAGTAATCATGGCTTTTTAGGCTATGCGGTGATTGTAAATAAAACATTCTGGGAAGGTTTACCGGCGGACATCCGCAATACGCTGACCATTGCCATGAATGACACCTCCACCTTTGCCAATCAAATTGCCAAACAGGAATCAGATAAAGCCCTGGCGGCCATTAAAGCGAGTGGCAAAACCACCGTCTATACCCCAACGGCCGCCGAGCGCGCCGCCTTCCGTAAAGCACTGATCCCGGTGCATCAAAAAATGGCCTCCCGCTTTGGTCAGGATTTGCTGACAGAAATCTATAAAGAAACCAACTTTAAACCGGTCGAATAAGCACCAGCCTGACCGGCAAGCGATCCACTTTAAGTCAGTTGAATAACAGCAGGCTGGCCGCCCAGCCTGTTTTTCCCCTTTGCGGAAAACTCCCATGAAAATACTTGATCATCTGGAAGAGTGGCTGATTGCCACCCTGATGGCCGTTGCTACGCTGATAATTTTTGTCGCCGTGGTACACCGCTATGCCTCAGGCATCCATATTCCCGCGCTGCAAAGCTGGCTGCTCAGCTTTAATCTGTCCTGGGCGCAGGAGTTGTGCATTATTTTATTTGTCTGGATGGCTAAATTTGGTGCCGCCTATGGCGTGCGCACAGGCATCCATGTGGGCGTGGATGTCATGATTAACCGGCTGGAGCCCCGATATCACTCTGCCTTTGTCATGATCGGCCTTTTGGCCGGTGCCCTGTTTACCGGCATTGTCGCCGTTCTTGGCTCCCAGTTTGTCTGGGGTAATGGTGCGCATTATGCCTTTACCCATGCTTTGGGCATTGCCGCACCCCTTTTATATGAAGGCCCGACCACGCCCGATCTGGAATGGCCTACCTGGGCGGTCTACAGCGCTATTCCACTGGGAACCAGCTTGATGTGTTTCCGCTTTTTACAGGTTGCTGCCCAGTTTGTACGCACCGGTGTATTGCCACACCATGACGTTGCCCATGTTGAAGGCCTGGAAGAAGAAGGAGTACCCGCATGAGCAGCATCCCAATGCCCACCACCCACTGGTCCGTTAAGGTTCCGGTTGTCTTATTTGGCTCACTGGCAATCATCGCCATTGTGGGCGGCAAAAAAGCCATTGTGTTCTGCCTGCTGCTGGCGCTGATGGCCACCGGCATGCCCATCTCTATCGCGCTGGGCCTCACCGTACTGACCTTTCTGTTTACCATGACCAATGTGCCGATTGAATCGGTGGCACTGAAATTATTTACCGGTATTGAAAAGTTTGAAATTATGGCCATCCCCTTCTTTATTCTGGCCGGTAATTTTCTGACTCACGGTGGGGTGGCCCGCCGGATGATTGATTTTGCCACCAGTATGGTCGGGCATTTTCATGGCGGCTTAGGTTTGGCCGGGGTATTGGCCTGTGCCTTATTTGCCGCGGTTTCGGGCTCCAGCCCGGCCACCGTGGTGGCTATCGGCTCGATCTTGCTGCCGGCCATGATTAAACAGGGCTTTCCGCGCCAGTTTGGTGCCGGTGTGATTACCACGGCCGGTGCGCTGGGCATTTTGATTCCCCCATCCATTGCCATGGTGATGTTTTCTGTAGCCACCAATACCTCGGTAGGCGCTTTATTTATGGCGGGCGTGATTCCCGGCATGATGCTGGCGTTTTTCCTGGGGCTGACCACCTGGTGGCGGGCGCGTAAATTTGGCTATCCAAGAATGCCTAAAGCCAGTGCCGCTCAGCGCTGGGCCGCCTTTCGCCGCTCGGCCTGGGGCCTGATGCTGATTGTGGTGGTTTTAGGCGGCATTTATACCGGGGTGTTTACGCCAACCGAAGCCGCCGCGATTGCCGCCGTGTATGCCTTTATTATTTCTGTCTTTGTTTACCGCGATCTGCCATTAAGCCGGGTGCCAAAGGTACTGCTGGATTCGGCCAGTATGAGCGCCATGCTGCTCTATATCATTACCAATGCCGTGCTATTCTCTTTTGTCATGACCAATGAAGGGATTCCTCAGGCCATGGCCGACTGGCTGCTCGGCATGGGTCTTGGCCCGATTACCTTTTTGCTGGCGGTGAATATTCTGCTGCTGCTGGCGGGTAATGTGATGGAGCCATCGTCCATTATTCTGATCATGGCACCGATTCTGTTTCCGGTTGCCGTTAAGCTGGGGATTAATCCGATTCACTTTGGCATTTTAATTACCGTTAATATGGAAGTCGGCATGTGTCATCCGCCGGTAGGGTTAAATCTCTATGTAGCGTCCGGTATTACAAAAATGGGAATTACCGAGCTGACCGTCGCCGTCTGGCCATGGTTGCTGACCATGCTGGCATTTTTAATGCTGATCACCTACGTTCCTGCTTTATCGCTGTGGTTGCCTACCGTTATGGGCATGATGTAAACCTTGTATCGCCGGACGGATGCCAATCCGCCCGGCAGCCCTGCCGGTAGTGCCCCATATGGAGAAACACCCATGTTAGATTCCGGCTTTGAATCCCGGCTGGCCAGCCTGTTAGCCAGCGGCCAGCGACAATTGCTGGGTATCGCCGGCCCGCCGGGCTCGGGCAAATCCACGCTGGCTCAAAAAATCCACTTACTGCACCCGGCGCACAGCATCGTGGTGCCAATGGATGGCTACCATCTGGCCAATACCGAACTGGCCCGGCTGGGCCGCTCCGCCCGCAAAGGCGCAGAAGACACCTTTGACAGCGCAGGCTTTGTGGCCTTAGTCAGCCGGCTTAAAAGCCAAACGAGCGATGAAATCATCTACGCCCCGGAATTTCGCCGCGAAATTGAAGAGCCCATTGCCGGCGCCATTGCGATCCGGCCAGAAACGCAGCTGATTATTATTGAAGGCAATTATCTGCTGCTGGATTTTGGCCACTGGGCCCAATTAAAAGGTTTGCTGGATGAAACCTGGTATGTGGATATTGATACCGAAGTCAGAGAATCCCGCCTGATTAAGCGCCATATGCAATTTGGCCGCAGCGAGGCCGCCGCCACCGACTGGGCCAAAAACACCGACGGCCCCAATGCCAGCCTGATCGAAGCCAGCAAAAAACAAGCGGATCTGATTATTGGCACCTGAAGCAGGCATCACAAGCGGTGGCCACTGGCCGCGTATTGAAATGAGCAGCAGAGAAGCCGGTAAGAATTACTGCTATTACAAAGCAAACATCCCGGATGATTTTCTGATCCTTTCAATGCTTTGGGTATAATCGACCAACTGAAGACAATCGGATACTGCCATGTTGCGTCGCCTTGATTCTTGTTCTGCTGATTTTCAATCTCAACTTACTGCCCTGCTGGCGTTTGAAACCTCACAAGACCCGGGCGTTGACAGCCGGGTTGCTGCGATTCTGGACGATGTTAAAGCACGCGGCGATGCGGCGGTGCTGGAATACACCCAGCGCTTTGATGGGGTACAAGCTCAATCCATGGCGGATCTGGAGCTCACTCAAGCCGAGCTGAAAGCAGCCTTTGAGCGCCTGCCCGATCAGCAGCGTGATGCGCTGGTGGCTGCAGCAGAACGGGTGCGCAAATATCATGAACATCAAAAAATGGCGTCCTGGCAATATACCGAGGCCGATGGCACGGTGCTGGGCCAGCAGGTTACCGCGCTGGACCGGGTGGGGATTTATGTTCCCGGCGGTAAAGCCAGCTATCCCTCTTCAGTTTTAATGAATGCCATTCCGGCCCATGTGGCGGGTGTGGCCGAAATTATTATGGTAGTGCCCACCCCGCGCGGAGAAAGAAATGATCTGGTTCTGGCCGCAGCCTTTGTGGCCGGTGTCAGCCGCGCCTTCTGTATTGGCGGCGCGCAAGCCGTTGGCGCACTGGCGTTTGGTACCGAAACCGTACCGGCGGTGGATAAAATCACCGGCCCGGGCAATGCCTATGTGGCCGCGGCCAAACGCCGGGTATTTGGGATTGTCGGCATTGATATGGTGGCCGGCCCTTCCGAAATTCTGGTGATTACCGATGGCCAGACCGATCCGGACTGGATTGCAATGGATTTATTCAGCCAGGCCGAGCATGACGAAATTGCCCAGGCTATTTTGCTTTGCCCGGATGAAGAATTTATCGGCAAGGTCTGCGCCAGCATTGAAAAACTGCTGCCCACCATGCCGCGTCAGGACATTATCCGCGCCTCGCTCACCGATCGCGGCGCGCTGATTCTGGTGAAAGATTTACACGAAGCTTGCGAAATTGCCAATTATATCGCTCCGGAACACCTGGAATTATCTGTAGCTACCCCAGAAGTCTACCTACCTGAGCTGCGTCACGCCGGTGCGATCTTTATGGGCAAGTTTACCAGCGAGTCTTTAGGGGATTATTGTGCCGGCCCGAATCACGTTTTACCGACCGCCCGCACCGCCCGTTTTGCCAGCCCGCTGGGGGTGTATGACTTCCAGAAACGCACCAGTCTGATCCAGGTTTCAGAAGCCGGCAGCCAGACGCTGGGCAAGATTGCCAGCACCCTGGCGCATGGTGAAGGGCTGACTGCACATGCCCGATCGGCGGAATACCGGCTAAAAGATTAATCCTCTTTAACCAGGGTTTAAACGCTTCAGGGCGGGCTGCCTGGCCCGCCCTTTTTGTACTAAATAAATACCCGGATACGGCCATCTCTTTGTAGTCAAAGGCTTTTTACTACAAGGTGACTTTTAACCGCAGCGCAACATTGAATCGCACAATAAGCAGGCAGCTAAGCTA
>JBOFGM010000581.1:0-3869 GCA_051649105.1 Iodobacter sp.
GCAGGCTGCTGGCGAATCTGACGAATTGCCGTATCCAGATCAAACAGCACCGCCCGCTCGCCCACATCGCGCACCATACTTTGAATCCAGATAAACGAGGCCAGCCGTGCGCCACGGGTCACCGGCTCCACGCGGTGCAAGCTGGTGGACGGATATAAGATCAGATCCCCGGCCGCCAGTTTTACTTCGTGCACACCATAGGTGTCTTCAATCATCAGCTCGCCGCCATCATATTCATCCGGGCCGGCAAAAAACAAGGTCGCTGACAAATCGGCCCGAATCCGTTCCTGCGTGCCAAAAACGCCCTGAATAGCATTATCAATATGGTTACCCAGATCCATACTATTTTCATAACGGTTGAATTGCGGTGGCATCACGAAGCTGGGCAGCGCGGCAGAAAAGAACATTTCGCTGCGATTTAAGGCCTGCAAAATAATGGCACCCAGCTCTTTGGCCACGGCGCTGTCTTTGGCCAGCTGTTGGTTGCGCTTAATGGACACCGACAAGGTGCCGGACGTCATCTTGCCATCTTCCCAGCTGGCCGTTGCCAGCAGCTGACGACCGTAAGCCAGCTCTTCGGGGCTGAGTACCTGAGGAATATGTAACAACATTACTGAACTCTCTTTTTAATAATATGGATCTGACTGAATGTAAAAAACCGCCACAGCAGAGCCGTGGCGGTTGGTCTTACATCTGAAAGCCCGGGTTAAAAACGATAACTGGCGGTCAGATGGGCGGTGCGGCCGGTACCCGGCACCGCAAAGCCACGATATAAACCATCGTAGTGATCGGTATCAAACAGATTATTGATATTTAACTGCAAGGCGTAATCCCGCAGGCGGTATTCAGCCATGGCATCCCAGCGCACATAGGCCGGCAGATAGACGCTGTTATCCGTGCCGGCATAACGCTTGTCCATGGCATTAAAGCCGCCACCGATCTTCCAGTTGCTGTCCACCTGATAGCTGGACCAGAAATTAGCAGTATAACGGGGTGCATTATCCGCGTAATTGCCTTCGGTTTTTGCATCTGAAGCACCCGACACTTCATCAATCCGGGCATTCATCAGGGCAAGGCCGGCAAAAATCTGCCAGTCGCTGCTGATCCGCCCGGCGGCTTCAAGCTCGATCCCATCGGTATGGCGGCGGCCGGACATCAGATAAGGCTTAGGCACGCCCTGCTCGATATCAGTCTGACGCTCATTGGTCTTTTCGGTACGGAAAATCGCCGTGCGCAGGCTTAAATCACCGTCCAGCATGCTCCATTTAGCGCCAATTTCATAATTGTGGTTTTTCTCCGGATCCACGGATACGCCACGCGGGTCGGTCGAATACGCTTCTGCCGAAGGATTAAAGGAAGAGCCGTAAGAGATATAGTAAGACTGGTTGCCATCGGGCTGATAAATCACCCCGGTACGCCAGCTGCCCACATTATCCGTGCGGCCGGTACTCTCTGCAGCCTTTGCCAGTGTATAGGACACATTATCGGTATTGGCCTTAAAGTGATCAAAACGCCCGCCTACCAGCAACTTCCATTGTGGTGTCAGTTCAATCAGATCTTGCGCATAAAAAGCAATGGTATCGGCGGTGGAAGTCGAAGTGCCTGTTACAAAAGGTGCCGAGCAACCTGGCACATTGCCACCGCTCACCGGATTGCCCACGGTGGTGGATGGCAGGCGGCAAGCCGCCAGACCGGTATCTTTATTAGGTATCACGGTACCGGTGGTATCTAATTGAGTGCGGCCGGTGCTGACTAGTTTCTCACGGGTCAGTTCAAACCCCATCAGCACATTATGCCGCACAACGCCGGTATCAAAATCCCACACCAGATCTGTCACATTGGAGTAAATATCCTGATCCCGCATGCGTAATTTGCGGCCGCGGGTAATGGTGGTGTTGTCATTGAGCACTTCACCAGTTTTCAGACCCAGACCCGGCGCGCTGGCACGCAGATCCAGCTCATAAATACCCAGACGGGTCGAGTTTTTCAGCAACATATTGGGGTTAATACGGTGCTGAACCACCAGGCTGACCACATCGGTCTTGGTTTTTTCTGAATCAAAATCCTTCAGCCCATAGAATTTATCCACTTGCGGGATAGGCTGGTTATTACCGCCGACCGAGGCGCGATAGTAAGGCACGCCGTAATCGGGCACATTATCTTCCTGATAATGCATATACGATAAGGTGGCTTCGGTTGGCTCACCGATCCCAAAACTGATCGAAGGTGCCACACCCCAGCGATTCATTTCTGCGCCTTCACGGGTACTGCCCGATTTTTGCCCCATTACATTCACACGCAGCGCGGCATCTTCGCTCAGGCTGCGGTTAAAGTCGGCTTCGCCGCGATACAGGTTTTCTGTACCCACCGAGGCCGAAAACTGATTTAAATCGCCACGGAAAGGCGTTTTGCTGACCTGATTAATAATCCCGCCGGTTGATCCCCGGCCATAAATCATGGAAGACGGGCCACGCAATACTTCTACCGTATCGGTATTAAAGGTATCGCGGTTGTATTGCGCCGCATCGCGGAAGTTATCCAGATATAAATCATTGGATGCAGCAAAGCCGCGCAGACGCACGCCATCGCCGCTGCTGCCGCCTTCGGACGCATTAAAAGTAATCCCAACCGCATTGCGCAGGGCTTCTTTTAATGAATTGCTGTCCTGATCCGACATCACCGCGCGGGTGATACTGGTGGTGGATTGCGGAATATCGCGCGCAGCCTGCGGCACACGCCCCACCCGGGTCACGGGCGCATTGTAAGTTTTATCGGTGTCTTTTCCGGCCTGTACACCGGCTTTAACTTCCACCGGGCTGAGTTGCACCTCATTGGCAGGCGCGGCCACGGCACTCATTGCACCAAACAGGGCGGCAGCGACCGGTAATTTAGCCAGATGGCGGATCGCCGACTCAGCCTTGTGTATCTCTCTCATGATGTAGCTTCTTTTTTTAGGTTAAAAAAAAGCGGTGGTCAGTCGCCACCGCCTGGTACAAATCTGCAGGTGTTGGGCTAACCGCCGCGGCCATCGGTTAATAAACCAATCCGGGTCAGGCCTGCCTGCCTTGCCGCCGACATGGTTTGTGCAATCAGCTCATAGCGCACACTTTTATCGGCCAAGAGGTGTAATTCGGTTTGCGGGTCTTTCGCCATTGCCGTTTTAAAGCGCAGCGGCAGCTCATCGGCGCGCACCGGGGTTTTATCCCATTCAATCTGCCCGCTGGCAGTCAGCGTGACGCGCAACACCGCCGGGGGAATCTGCGTCGCTTCGGCCTTGGCCTTGGGCAGATCCACCCGGATCGAATGAGTCATCACCGGCGCGGTAACAATAAACACCACCAGGAGCACCAGCATCACATCCACCAGCGGCGTGGTATTAATTTCTGACATCGGGGCGTGATCATTCTGATCAAAACTGCCAAAAGCCATAATTATTGACCCTTCTGTTCGGCAGCCGCCGCAGTCAGCAACTGGGCATGTAAATCATGGGCAAAACCATCCAACCCCTGAGCAATCACGCGGTTGGCCCGCACAAAGGCGTTGTAAGCCACAACGGCAGGAATCGCCACCGCAAGGCCGGCGGCTGTGGCCACCAGCGCTTCACCGATCGGCCCGGCAACGGTGGCCAGCGAGGCATCGCCCTTGCTGGCAATGGCCACCAGCGCATGATAAATACCCCAGACCGTGCCAAACAGGCCGACAAAAGGAGAAATTGAACCCACCGTGGCCAGCCAGGACAGGCCCAGCTCCAGACGGGCATTTTCTTTACTTAAACGGGTGCGTAAGGTGCGGACCAGATAGTCATCCAGGGACACCGCCAGACCCAGACCTTTACCGGCATTGCTGCGATAGTGGCTTAAGCCTTCCCA
>JBOFGM010000582.1:0-1941 GCA_051649105.1 Iodobacter sp.
CAGGAGCAATAAAGGCGACAGACTTAACAGGCCCAGACGTAAATCAAAGCGCGCGCCCAGCAACAACGACTCGGCCAATAAATGGCTGGCCAAAGGGTCGGCCTTATTACCGAAGGCACTGGCAAAACCCAGCCGGATCAGAATCCCCAGCGTAATAAAGCCCAATAAATAGGCCACGGTAAAACGGAATAAACGAGGTAGGCGCATGATTCTGAATGAATTGATTAATTCCAGGAATCGCGATTCTACCCCATGGCCCGGCTCTGTTTAGCGGCAGACTGTCTGGAAATTGTATTTAGGTATTATTAGCGGCAGTAAAAGCAGGGCCAGGAGCGCTTCTTTCCTTGATCTGACGCAAATCCTACCGGGATGAAAATAGATACTGTTTAGCTTTCTCAACAACTGACTGCAGGCACATCCACCATGTCTACTACCGCATTCTTTATCCCCGCAGTTAATTTAATGGGCGCAGGCTGTTTAAAAGACGCTGCAGCGACCATTCAGTCATATGGCTTTAAAAAAGCTTTAATCGTAACCGATGTTGTGCTGAATAAAATTGGCCTGGTGGCCCAGGTGAGTGAACTGCTTGGCACCCATGGCGTTACATCCGTGGTTTTTGACGGTGCACAGCCTAATCCAACCGTTGGTAATGTCGAAGCCGGTTTAAAACTGCTGCGCGAAAACCAATGTGACTTTGTGATTTCTCTGGGTGGCGGTTCGCCCCATGACTGTGCCAAGGGTATTGCCCTTTGTGCCAGCAATGGCGGCAATATTGCGGACTACGAAGGTCTGGATCAATCGAAAAAACCACAACTGCCGCTGGTTTCGATTAATACCACGGCCGGTACCGCAAGTGAAATGACCCGTTTCTGTATCATTACTGACGAAACACGTCATGTAAAAATGGCGATTGTCGATAAGCACACCACTCCAATTCTGTCGGTGAATGATCCTGAACTGATGCTGGGCATGCCAGAAGGCCTGACTGCTGCAACCGGTATGGATGCACTGACTCATGCAGTGGAAGCTTATGTATCGACCATTGCAAACCCAATTACCGATGCCTGCGCATTAAAAGCCGTGACCCTGATCAGCGAAAACCTGCGTCATGCCGTGGCCGATGGTAAAAACCTGCAAGCCCGCGAACAAATGGCCTATGCGCAGTTCCTGGCCGGGATGGCATTTAATAATGCATCTCTGGGCTATGTGCATGCGATGGCGCATCAGCTGGGTGGTTTCTATGATCTGCCCCATGGTGTTTGCAATGCGATCCTGCTGCCGCATGTACAAAAGTACAATGCGCAAGTGTCTGCCAAACGTCTGGGCGATGTGGCTCAAGCCATGGGCAGCGATATCCGCGGCTTAAGCGAAGAAGCGGCTGCCGAAGCCTGCCTGACAGCCATTCGTCAGCTGTCTGCCGATGTGGGTATTCCGGCTGGTTTAACTGAACTGGGCGTAAAAGAAGCCGATTTCCCGACTCTGACAGCCAATGCGCTGAAAGATGCATGTGGCTTCACTAACCCTATCCAGGCCACACCAGAAGAAATCACTGCTATTTATAAAGCAGCGATGTAAAGCGATCCATCGGGGAAGGGGTGACATTTACCCCTCCCCGCTGCCGGCTCTCGGTTATAATCCGCAGCTTTACGTGATCGCAAACCATGACAGCACCAACCCATATTGAATCGCTAGACTTTGAAGGTCACGGGATTGCACGCGTAGAAGGTAAGACCATTTTTATCGACGGCGCCCTGCCGTTTGAAACAGTCAGCTATAAAAGCTACCGAATTAAACCCCGTTTTGAAAATGCAGAAGCCACGGCTATTTTAAAAGCCAGCCATATGCGCGTCACGCCGCCCTGTCCGCACTTTGGCGTATGCGGTGGTTGCAGCATGCAGCATATGGAATTCTCGGGCCAGGTGGCCGCCAAACAGCGGGTAC
>JBOFGM010000583.1:0-1543 GCA_051649105.1 Iodobacter sp.
TGAAAAACAAGAGAAAAGCAGCCGGCTTAATCCTCTCAGACAGCATCCCCGGCTAAGACAGTATAGATAAGTAAATTTAAATAGCCCTGCCGACCCTTTAATTCTGTTTATTGCTCTTTTTTGACTAAAAAAATTTAAAATCCAAGCCGCGGACTAAAAAAACCAGCACAAAACATGGCATTTTTTGTTAAATATCCGGTATTTATTCAGCTGGAAAAATAAGCAAAAATGCTGCTAAGCCTTGGATTTCATGGGGGAGAAGAAGCCGTGTACGGTTAAATACTCACACAGCCACACAAAAATACGGCAGAAAGCATCACCGGACAGGTTTCCTGCGGCTTCATCGTTCGGTTAGAATAGCCCTTTGTTTCAATGACTGGATTACAGGCTCATGTTGACAGGTAGTCTGGTGGCGATTGTCACCCCAATGTTCGAGGACGGAAGCCTCGATTTCGCGAGCCTTAGAAAACTCGTCGACTGGCATATTGAACAAGGGACCGATGGCATCGTTGCCGTAGGGACTACGGGAGAATCGCCAACGGTTGATGTGGATGAGCATATTGAAATTGTGCGCGTCGTGGTTGAACAGGCTGCAGGCCGTGTACCGGTGATTGCCGGCACGGGCGCTAATTCAACCCGTGAAGCCATCAATCTGTCGCTGCGCGCTAAAGCAGCGGGTGCTGATTTCGGTCTTTCTGTGGTGCCTTACTATAACCGGCCCACTCAGGAAGGCATGTACCAGCACTTTAAAGCCATCACAGAACAAAGTGAGCTGCCGACCATTTTATATAATGTGCCCGGACGCACCGTAGCCGACTTATCTAACGATACCGCTCTGCGTCTGGCTGAGCTGACTTATGTGGTTGGGATTAAAGACGCCACCGGCAATCTGGAACGCGCGGCCGATCTTGCCAAACGTGCTCCCAAAGATTTTGCGCTCTATACCGGCGACGATGCCTCCGCCATGGCCTTTATGCTGATTGGTGGTCATGGTGTGATTACCGTAACCGGCAATGTGGCCCCGAAACTGATGCATCAGCTGTGCGAGAAATCAATACAGGGTGATGCAGCCGGTGCACGAGAACTGAACAATGTACTGCAAGATCTGCATAAACACTTATTTATTGAAGCCAACCCGATTCCTGTGAAGTGGGCACTGGAGCAGCTGGGTATGATTCCAGCCGGCATCCGTCTGCCTCTCACCCGCCTTTCACACAGCGCGCAAACCGTGGTCTTTGATGCCATGACCGCCGCCGGACTAAACCTCAGATAAGAAGCCAATGATGCGTCAGATAAAAACATCCTCACGACTTCTCGGATTAGGCCTGTGTATTGCCTTAGCCGGTTGCAGCACAGATCAGCTGATGCTGCAAAACAAAGTGGATTACCGCAGTGGCAGTGACAATATTGGCAAAAACAATTTAGAGCTGCCGCCAGAGCTGTCCACCCCGGCCAGCAACAACCATTTTAATGTGCAACAAAACACCGTATTAAGCAGCGTTGTGACGACTCCTGCCGCAGTTGCCGCAACTGCTTCTGCTCC
>JBOFGM010000584.1:0-2433 GCA_051649105.1 Iodobacter sp.
GATATTGCCGACCAGACCAATTTACTGGCGCTCAATGCCGCCATTGAAGCGGCGCGGGCCGGCGAGCAAGGCCGCGGCTTTGCCGTGGTGGCCGATGAAGTGCGTAAATTATCCGAGCGCACGGCCAGAGCCACGGCAGAAATTGGCCAGCTGATTCACTCGATTCAAATTGAAATTGCCCGGGCGGTTTCAACCATGCAGCGGGGCGAAAAAGACGTTTCCGATGGCGAGGCACAGGCCATCAGTGCCGAGCAGGCACTCAGCCGGATTGTGCTGGATGTGGGGGCTATGCGGCAGCTGATCGGCGAAATTGCCAATGCAACTGAGCAACAAGCCAGCTCGGTGCGGGATGTGGCGCAAAGGCTGGAAGTGATTACGTCTTCCCGTTAAGGCGCATAAAAAAACCCGCTACCGTGTGGAGTAGCGGGCTTCCTCAACCTGGCCATCTGGCCCGGATTAATTACAGATCTTGTGCATTTTTTGCCAGGTAATCAGCAACACCAGCCGCATCTGCCTTCATACCGGATTTACCTTTATTCCAGCCTGCCGGGCAAACTTCACCGTGTTCTTCAGTAAATTGCAGTGCATCAACCACGCGCAACATTTCGCCGATATCACGGCCCAATGGCAGATTGTTGATCACTTGATGTTGTACCACGCCTGATTTGTCGATCAGGAAAGAACCGCGCAAGGCAACGCCTGCATCGGCCAGCTCTACATCGTAGGCTTTGCAAATTTCATGTTTAACGTCTGCCACCATGGTGTAACCCACTTCGCCAATACCACCCTTGGCAACAGGGGTGTTGCGCCATGCAGCATGGGTAAACTGGCTGTCGATGGATACGCTGATTACTTCAACATTACGGGCTTTGAATTCTTCCAGGCGGTGATCAAATGCGATCAGCTCGGATGGGCATACAAAAGTGAAATCCAGGGGATAAAAGAACACCACGGCGTATTTACCGGCGGTGGCTGCCTTAAAGTTGTAGCTGTCTACGATCTCGCCATTACCAAGAACGGCTGCTGCGGTGAAATCTGGTGCGCTTTTACCAACGAGTACGGCCATGCTGATGCTCCTGTTAGTTGTAACTAAATTTTAACCCGCCTGTATTGTGGGTATAGAGTCCGACTCTGTCCAATCAACAAAGTTCATGTGAATGATAGCTTTTTTCAATGACGCCCGTATGAAGGCGGATAAGCCGTGGTTCGACAGGCTCACCAGGAACGGACAGGAAGGAAAACCACGGGTGGGCGTAAACCATAAGCGGGTAGCAAACCTGCGGATAAGACACACCACGAACGGGGCAAAGGGAAACCGCGGATAAGGCACGCCACGGAAGCAAGCCATAGCCAGCACAGGCCCCTGTCTTTAAACCTTAAACCGGTCGACCACATGCTGTAATTCCAGCGATAGATTACCCAGATTTTTAGTGGATTCACGCACATGCTGCAAGGCGCTGTCGTTGTCATGCACCATGGCATTAATTTTTTCCACATTGCGGGCAATATCATCGGTGGCTTTCGATTGCTCGGAGGTGGTTTGCGCAATATAGCGCACGCTGTTGGCCATTTGCGTGGTGTCATCCACAATATGCGCAATATGATTAGCCGCCTCTTTGGATAAATCCACGCCCTGCGCCACTTTCTTTAAGGCCAGCTCCATACCGCTGGCGGCCTGCCGGGTTTCTTGCTGAATGGCGCTGATCATTTTGCTGATATCCACCGTGGCCGAACTGGTGTGTTCCGCCAGTTTGCGCACCTCATCGGCCACCACGGCAAAGCCGCGGCCTTGCTCGCCGGCCCGGGCCGCTTCAATGGCAGCATTAAGCGCCAGTAAATTGGTCTGATCGGCAATGCCGCGAATCACGCTGATCACATTTGAAATCTCACCGGCCCGCTGGGTTAAGCCATTCATCAGCTGAGACTGAGAACGCACCACTTCATCAATTTGCTCAATTTCAGCCGAAGTGGCACGCACATCCTGCTCGGCCTGACGTGCCCCTTGCTCAGCCCCCCCGGCCACACTTTCGGCGGCCTGCGCATTTTCAGCGATTAAGCCAATACTGCTGGAGACCTCTTCAATAGCACTGGCGGTGCGCTCTGCGGCTTCTGCCTGTTGCGATGAACCTTCTGTTACCACCGCGGCATGGCCGGATAACTGGGCAATTTGTACATTCAGCTCAACGGTTTGCTGCTTAATGGTGGTCACCATCTGCGCCAGCGTCACAATAAACTGATTAAAGGCGGCCGAAGTCTGGCCAATTTCGTCCCCGCTGCTGACTTCCAGCCGGTGGCGTAAATCGGCATCCCCGGCAGACAACTGGCACATGGCATCATTAAGACGGAGCAAGGGCTTGGTCAGCCAGGTTAAGGTGGCAGATAAAATCACCGCCAGAATCACAAGGCCGGCGCAGCCGATCAGTAAAGACATCC
>JBOFGM010000585.1:0-13250 GCA_051649105.1 Iodobacter sp.
CAAACTCAATACCCAGCATATCCCTGTACTGCGGCTCAGTAACTCCCTTCCCTCCGGCTGCTGCAATCATCTGCAAGTGGTAACCATTGGCTGGCCCGCCGAATTTTCTGTACTTATGGATGCCATTGGCCTGCTGTTAAAACAGCGCACACGCGTTCCTGCCTCTGACCCGCTCAGCCCGCTGTCAGGCATTCTGGAAAACAGCTGCGATTTTGTTTGTATTATGAGTAAAAACGGCCAGCTTTTTTATATCAACCCGGCCGGCCGTAAACTGCTTGGCCTGTTGCCAGAAGAAAAAATCCAAAACCGCAGTATTTTTGAATTTATGCCCGACCGGGCACAGCAATCTCTGCGTCATAACGATTTGCCACGCTTGTTAACCGATGGGCTGGTCACCGGAGAAGGTGCTCTTTATGATGCCTTTGGCAATGAGCACCCGCTGTCGCAAATGCTGATCAGCCATAGCTGGAAAGGAGAAACAGCCATTGCCTGTATTGGCCGGGATATCTCACCGCAAAAACAAGCCGAACAAGATCTGCTGCGCTTAAACCGCACCTTTACCGTTCTTTCCAAATGCAATGAAGCACTGATGCAGTATATAAATAAGCCGGATATCTATAGTGATATCTGCAATTTACTGATTAATACCGGCGGATACAGCCATGCCGTTATCAGTATCATTGAGCAAAAAACCCACTTAACCGCCGTCGCTCATGCTGGTTTTTACAGCCTGCCATTTCCGGATAGCGAGCTGTCTTTAGACCCCGCTAATCCGCTGAGCCAAAGTATGACCTGCCAGGCCTTTATTCAAAGAAAAACCATGATTCATCATGGTCTGCATATTGCTAATCCGCTGTTTAAAAACTGGCAGGCCATTATCGCGGAATATCATCTGCATTCCAAAATAGCCCTGCCCTTGCAATACCGCGATGAAATCTATGGTGTACTCAGCATTTATACCAGCGAGCTGGATATCTTTAACCACGGAGAAGTTCAGCTGTTACAAGAATTAGCCAGTAATCTTTCCTTCTGTATCTTTACCCGCAATAAACAAATGAAATTAAAACTGGCGGAACAAAAATTACATTTATTTGAAAGGGCCATTGAAGCCTCGGTCAATGGCATTATGATTACCGATGCAATGGCAGAACATCATCCTGTTTTATATATCAATACTGCATTCGAACGCATAACCGGTTATTCAACCGACCAAATAATTGGCCAGAGTGGCCGTGTTTTATTAGGCAATAATCTGGATCAGCCGAAGCTGGAACATATCCGGCATCTGCTGCGTAATCACCAGGCCGGACATGCTGTGGTGCAGTGTTTTCATAAAAATGGCACGCCCTTTTCCAATGAATTATTTATTGCTCCCGTACCCGACCATAACGGGCAAATCACCCACTATATCAGCGTGATCAATGATGTCAGTGACCGGGTCCGGCATGAACTGCAGCTGATTCAGCTGGCCACCCATGATCCGCTGACCGGGCTGGCTAACCGGGCATTATTTAATGACCGCCTTGGCCGGGCGATTACCCGCAGTGAGCGCTATAGCAGCATTGCCGCCATTCTTTTACTTGATCTGGATCGCTTTAAAAACGTCAATGACAGCATGGGCCATGCCGCCGGCGATACCTTGCTCAAACTGATGACCTCCCGGCTCAGGGCATTAATGCGGGCCGGCGACACCATTGCCCGGATGGGCGGCGATGAATTTGCCATTGTCACGGAGCTGGTCAGCCAGGAAGACGCCGCCATTGTGGCGCGTAAAATTCTGGCCTCATTAGCCGAACCCTTTGATATTAATGGCAGCCAGTTATGTATTACTGCCAGTATTGGCATCAGCTTCTGCCCGCAAGATGGTAAAGACCCCGAATCGCTGTTATTGCGTGCCGATATTGCCCTCTATAAGGTTAAAGAAAATGGCCGGAATAATTTCCGCTTCTTTACCCATGAAATGAATATCCTTACCAGCCATACCCTGGAAATGGAAGCCTCGTTGCGAAAAGCCATAGAACATCATGAATTTGAGCTGTATTACCAGCCAAAAATCGACGTTTATTCTGGCGAAATAGCAGGTGTTGAAGCTTTACTGCGCTGGCAGCATCCGTCGATGGGGCAAATTCAGCCCAATCAATTTATTCCCTTTGCCGAAGAATCCGGCATTATTTTACCGCTGGGGGAATGGGTATTAAATGAAGCCTGCCGGCAAACCAAACAGTGGCAGAAGCAAGGGCTGCTGCATTTTCCTGTCTCGGTGAATTTATCGGCACTGCAATTTAAGCAGGACAATCTGGTTGAAATCATTACCCAGGCACTGGCAGATAATCAGCTGGAAGGAAAATGGCTGGAGCTGGAATTAACCGAATCAGTGGTGATGGAAAATATTGAAACAGCCGTTATATATTTAAATAAATTAAAGAAACTGGGCATTTCCTTATCCTTGGATGATTTTGGCACCGGTTATTCCAGCCTGGGCTGTCTGAAACAATTACCCATTGATACCATTAAAATTGACCGCTCTTTTATCACCAATGTGATTAACGATCCCAACGATGCACTCATTACCATCGCCATTATCACCATGGCCCACAGCCTGCGGCTGAATGTGGTGGCTGAAGGCGTGGAAACCGAAAGCCAGATGCATTTTCTGCACCGCCAGCATTGCGATCAGATTCAGGGGTTTTATTATTCCAAACCCCTTGGTGCCGATGAGCTGTTTAATTTTATCTCAGAAGCCCGGCGCCTGCCGGCAACCAATCTGCTGCACGACAATACGCCGCGCACCCTGCTGATTGTGGATGATGAGCAGGATATTTTAAATGCTTTAAAACGCTTATTCCGCCGCAGTGGCTATACTATTTTCACTGCCAATTCCGCCGCCGCTGCACTGGAATTACTGGCTGTTAATTCAATTGAGGTCATTATTTCTGACCAGCGCATGCCACAGATGAATGGCTCTGAATTTTTAAGCCATGCGCGTGAACTCTATCCGCAAACAGTACGCATGATGTTATCCGGCTATACCGAATTAAGCTCACTTACCGATGCGATTAACAGTGGTGGTATTTTTAAATTTCTGACCAAGCCCTGGGATGATGATGATTTGCTGGAGCAAATTCGTCATGCCTTTGCTTATCACGACCAGATGATTCAAAGTGAAGCAAATGGCTTACTTTAAATTAAACAGAACCACCCGGATATCATGCCTGATTGAGCAGGAGAATTAACATGACCCGCTTCTGGCAAAAACTCAGCCTTAAATCCAGATTTTATCTGCTGCTGCTGTATTGCATTATCGCCTGCTTTTTATATGGCTATATTGCCTTATTAGCGCAAGAAGACGTTATTCCGCTGGACAGTATTAAGCTGCGTATGACCGGCACGATGATTGCCATGATTGTAATGGGCCTGTGGGTGGCTGCCAAATTAAGCAAAAGTGCGGTTCAGGCCATGTCGGATATTTATGATTGTTTAAATCAGATCAATGATCATCATGACTGGAATATGCGTTTAAAAGTACATGGCAATGATGAATTCAGCCAGCTGGCCGATCAGCTTAATTATTTATTTGCCAACATGGAACAGCTGAATATAAAAATACGGGCAAAAACAATTAGTCTGGAAGAAACAAACCAACAATTACGCAATGAAATGGCTGCACGCAAAGAAATAGAAGACCAGCTGGAAAGCAAAACCATTGCTCAGGCCCGGCTTATTTCGCGGCTGGAAACCACCCAGTCCCAGCTGGCTCAGGCAGAAAAAATGGCCTCCATTGGCCAGCTGGCGGCAGGGGTGGCCCATGAAATTAATAATCCGATTGGATTTGTTAATTCCAATTTAAATTCACTGGAAAGATATACCCAAAGCCTGATCAGCGCCCTGGATGAATATGCAAAACTGGAAACCATTACGCCTGAAATCAGCAATGAAATCAGTAAGCGCTATGATCTGGAATTTATTACTGAAGATTTAGTCTGCTTAATCAATGAATCGGCAGATGGTCTGAACCGCGTTAAAGGCATTGTGCAGGATTTAAAAGATTTCTCTCATGTCGATTCTGGCGAGTGGACTTCAGTGAATATCAATAAATCCATCGACAGCACCATCAATATGGCAAGAAATGAAATAAAATACAAAGCAGAAATTGTGCTGGAATACAGCAACCTGCCGGAAACAGAAATAATTGGCTCACAATTTAATCAGGTTATTCTTAATCTTTTAGTTAATGCGGCACAATCCATTGAGAAATTCGGCAAAATAACCATCACTACCTTTTTAAACAGCAACCATATCATTATCAAAATCAAAGATACCGGCACCGGCATCAGTCCTGAAAACATGAGCCGTATTTTTGACCCGTTTTTTACCACCAAACCCGTTGGTAAAGGCACCGGGCTGGGCTTATCACTGGCCTTTAGTTTAATGAAAAAAATGCATGGCAAAATAAATGTAGAAAGTGAAGTCAATAAGGGCAGCTGTTTTACATTAGAAATTCCGTTGAATGCCAGGGAACTGAGTCTGGCTGAAGACAGCCCACAGTAACGCCTATTTTTACGGGTGTAAAAAATGAAGCAATTTACGATTAACCCCAATGACTATATGCAGCTGCCCATGCCTGCCTGGCAAAAAAATAATGCCCTTTGTTATATATGGGCTAATCCTGCATGGAAGGCATTTGCACACCGTTACCGGGAAAACTGGCAGGGCCTGAATGATCTGGATGTTTTCCCGCTGGGAATTGCCAGTGAAATGGAAACCGATGATCTGTATGCCTTAAAAAATGGGGTCAGCAACCGCGAAATTGTGATTAATGATATCAATGGCCGGGAAACCACGCTGCAAATCCACCGGATTCCGCATTCAGACAGTAATGGTGTGATTATCGGTATTACCGCGCTGGCATTTGATGTGACGTATAAAAAAATGCTGATTGCACAAATGAGCAGCATGATTTCCGAGATGGAAAGCCAGCGCTATGCCCTGCACCGGCACGCTATTGTTTCCATTACCAACAGCAAAGGTGTTTTTATTTATGTCAGCGATCCTTTCTGTGCCTTAACCGGCTATAGCAGGAAGGAATTATTATCGGCCAGCCGGTTTGAAGTGGGTCTGCAGCCCGATACCGACTTACAAGGTTTACTGGAACAGCTGGAGCCATTACAGTCCATTAATTTCACCACTCATGGTAATAAAAAAAGCGGTGAAGAATTCTGGCTGGAATCCATCTTAGTTCTGGTGGATACCTTTGCAGGAAAAGAAAAAACCTATTTTGAAATCAGTACCGATATTACCGGAAGAAAACAACGCGAAGTATTTCTGGAACATGAAGTAGAAATACAGATTGAAGAAACCAATATAAAATCAGAATCGCTGAAAAACCGAAGTATTGAATTAACCGAACTGAATGAAAAATTCCAGGCCATTCAGCATAAACTGCTGCAATCTGAAAAACTGGCATCTATTGGCTTATTATCGGCCGGAATTGCTCATGAAATTAACAACCCTATTTCATATGTAAATTCCAACATTAATTCACTTAAATTTCATATTTCCGATATTTTTAAGTTAATAGAATCTTATGAATTCATGATCACCAGCCATGGCGACACCGGATTAATCAGGCAGATGGAGCATGCACAAAAATCATTTGACTTTGATTTTATAGAAAAAGACATTAATTCGCTGATATCAGAATCAACGGGCGGCATTAGCCGGGTTAAAAACATTATTCAGGATTTAAAAGCATTCTCCCGTGTTGGATCAGATAAAAAATGGGAATATTCAGATCTGCACGAAGGGATAAACAGCACGCTGAATATTGTGCAAAATGAAATAAAATACAAAGCCGATGTGATACGCGAATATGGTGAAATACCGCCGGTCTATTGTATTATTTCCCAGCTTAATCAGGTTTTTCTTAATATGCTGGTGAATGCCTGCCATGCCATAGAAAAGAAAGGAAAAATTCATATCCGTACTCAGTTAATTAATAACCAGGTTTGCATTTCATTTATAGACACCGGAAAAGGAATTAAACCCGAAAATATGAATCATATTTTTGACCCGTTTTTTACCACTAAACCTGTTAATCAGGGTACCGGTCTGGGGCTTTCTCTTTCCTATGGCATTATCAAAGAGCATCAGGGTTATATTGAAGTCAACAGCGTGGAAGATGAAGGAACTACTTTTAAAATTTGGCTGCCAGTATCGCAATTATGAATTATAAAACTTATATCCATGCATTAATTAACAGGCCCTGATTGTGTACGAAGCCATCGCCCATTCTGCCGAAAACACATTAGCCAAGCAGGAATTCACCCTGCTGTGTGTGGATGACGAAGTAAATATTCTTTCGTCCCTGCGCCGCTTATTGCGCAGTACCGGCTATCGTATTCTGACGGCAGAAAGCGGGCCGGCCGCCTTGCGGATTCTGGAGCAGGAACCGGTGGATCTGATTATCTCGGATATGCGGATGCCGGAAATGAGCGGCGCGGAATTTCTGGCACTGGCCCATGAATCCTGGCCAACAACCCCCAGAATTTTACTGACCGGCTATGCCGATATGCAGTCCACCATTGATGCCATTAATAAAGCCCGGATCAGCCGCTATATTTCCAAGCCCTGGGATGATCAGAAAATGCTGGAGGTCATCGAAGAGGCGCTGCTGGTTAAACGGCTGGAAAAAGAAAGAAACCAGCTCAATGCCGTGATCGTGCGGCAAAACAATGAATTACAACTTTTAAACAGCTCCTTAGAGCAGCAGGTTGCAGAGCGGACCAAAGAGCTGGAACTGGCCATGGGTGATTTAAGCCTTGCCCATGAAAAACTAAAAAAAGGCTTTATTGCTTCGGTTCGGGTCTTTTCCAGCCTGATGGAAATGCGGGCCGCCCGGCTGGCCGGACATGCCCGGCAAATTGCCGATTTATGCCGCAAGGTGGCAAACCAGCTGCATTTATCTGAGCCCGAAACCCAGGAAATTGTGATTGCGGCCTTACTGCACAGTATTGGCAAAATTGGTTTGCCCGACGCATTACTACTTAAACCTTTCTTAGACATGACGCTGCAAGAGCGCAATCTCTACAATACCTATCCGGCAAAAGGGCAAGCGGCACTGATGGCGCTGGAGCAGCTGCAAAGCGCCGCCTATATGATCCGCAGCCAGCATGAGCGCTTCGATGGTTTGGGTTATCCGGATAAGCTGGCCGGAAAAAATATCCCGCATGGCGCACGTATTTTGCATTTATGCCGTGATTTTGAGGCGCTGCAAGCAGGCTTTCTGACGGGCAGGCCCATGCCGCGCGAAGAGGCCATTAAAAATATTGAAGGTGGCCGGGGCAAACGCTATGACCCGGAGGTGGTCGATGCGTTTCATGCCCTGTCCCAAACAGAACCCGCTCAACTGGAAATACAGATTCGCAGTAAAGATTTAAAGCCTGAAATGGTGCTTTCCCGCGATTTAATGGCAGCAGGCGTTATGTTGCTTTCCAAAGATCATATTCTGGATGAACGATTAATCAGGCAAATCCGTATTTTTGAATCGAGTGATCACTCCATGTTTGATATCTACGTTCAGGTGAAATAATGGCTCGCATACTGTTGGTGGACGATGAAGCAAATATTCTCTCGGCCCTGAAACGCACGCTGAATGCCAAAGATGAATTTGATGGCACCTCCCCTGGCTATGAAATTCATACTTTTACCGACCCCAGAGCGGCCTTGCAGCTCAGTGAATCCACCCAATTTGATCTGGTAATTTCTGATTACCGCATGCCCGATATCGATGGCGTGGCCTTTCTGACCGATTTTCGCTATCTGCAGCCTGACTGCATCCGCATTATTCTTTCTGGCATGACCGATTTAGCGGGTCTCGTGCTGGCAATTAATGAAGTGGAAATCTACCGCTTTCTGAATAAACCCTGGAATGATTTTGAACTGCGCTCTGCCGTGGCCGGGGCATTACGCTTTCATAAGCTGAATGTTGAAAATCAGCGTCTGGCCGATGAGCTCAGGCAGATTCGCAGCGAGGCCGCCAGCAAAGATGCCGAATTAAGGCGGCTGGAAGCGGCCAGCCCTGGTATTACCCGGGTGAACTGGGGGCCGGATGGCTCGGTACTGCTGGATGAGGACTAAGCCTGAGCCTCCCGCCACAGAGCACGCAAAATCATGACTTAAGCATAATTATGCGTCAGAAATGCCAGGGTAATTTATAAGGAAAATATATTAACAATCAACAGCTTATAGTCAGAAACTGGATTAATCCTGTCAAAATGCGTAGAATCACACGATTAATATACTTTTGCGGAGATCCATCACCATGATGAAGCTGTATTCAGGCACGTCTTGCCCATTCAGCCACCGCTGCCGCATTGTCTTGTTTGAAAAGGGCATGGACTTCGAAATTATCGATGTAGATGTTCACAGCAAGCCAGAAGATCTCGCGGTGATGAATCCGTACAATGAAGTGCCTGTATTGATTGAACGCGACCTGACTCTGTACGAATCAAACATTATCAATGAGTATATCGATGAGCGTTTCCCTCATCCGCAGCTGATGCCAGCGGATCCGGTAATGCGCGCCCGTGCCCGTCTGATGTTATTTAACTTCGAACGCGAGCTGTTTATCCATGTAAAAACACTGGAAACCAGCGGCACCACCAAAAAAGAAATGGAAAAGGCACGTACCACAATTCGTGACAACCTGACCCAGATCGCTCCTTTATTTGCCAAACAAAAATTCATGTTGGGCGAAGAGTTTTCTATGCTGGACGTTGCGATTGCGCCATTGCTGTGGCGCTTTGAGCACTACGGTATTGAAGTGACTAAAGCACTGGCTCCAATCATGAAATACGGCGAACGTCTGTTTAGCCGCCAAGCCTTTATCGATTCGCTGACTGCGAACGAAAAAGCGATGCGCAAGTAATAGTTCAAAAGTGGGGGATGATCGGTCATTCCCCGCCTGATCTCCCGGAGAGACTATGCAAACCGTATCCACCAAGCCTTATCTGATTCGCGCACTGCATGAATGGTGTTCTGACCACAGCTACACGCCCTATCTGGTCGTGCGGGTGATGGGCAAGATGCAAGTGCCGATGGAACACGTTAAAAACAATGAGATTGTGCTGGATATCAGTTATAACGCGACGCACAATCTAAGCATTGGTAACGATTACATCAGCTTTTCAGCGCGTTTTAGTGGCGTATCCAGAGAAATTCTGGTGCCCATCGGCTGTGTGGTTTCGATTTTCTCGCGTGAAAATGGCGAAGGAATGGGCTTTGAATATGAAGGCCCGGCTGAAGCCAGCGATGAAACTCCGGACGATACACCACCGGCTGATACGCCTCCGCGTCCAACCGGTAAGCCGCAATTGCGTGTTGTAAAGTAAGCCTGATCCCACCCTCTGCGGTGGGATTTTTTATATCCGTTTTCCCTGATCTACTATTTCTATAGTCTTACAAGTTATTATGCTACAGTAATGATCCGTATGGCACAGCCCATCTGGCGCGCCAGCGCATCTTTCTGGATAACCCAAAGCCTGTATGCATAAAATCCTGCTGCTGACCCTGCTGCTGAGCCCCCTTGCCAGTGCGGCTTACCAAACTCCACCCGCAGAATTACAAGCCATTGCCGATGCGCCGCGTGGCCCCTTATTTCGCCTTGGCCCCAAACAAACTACCGCCCTGCTGCTCACCCTGCCTGGCTTACCGGCGATCAGCGATGTGGCACAGCCCGAACTCAAGCTCGCCGGCCTGCGGATCAATCCCAAAATGCGCAGCCAAAGCCGCTTTGAATTTGCCAGCGGCTTAAGCCTGCTGGATATTAAAACCGGCCGCAGCCGCCCCGTGACCGGTCTGCCTGCCGAGGCAAGAATTGCCGATACGGCCTGGTCAGCCAATGAGCGCTGGCTGGCGGTCAGCCGCTGGGGTAATCAGGGTGTGGAGCTCTGGCTGGTGGATGTGGCCGCGGCCAGTGCCCGGCTCTTCATTAAAGAACCACTGAATGCCATCAGCGGCTCAGGATTCAGCTGGCTGAGCCAAAGCGAGCAACTGCTGGTGCAATTAAAACCCGCCGCTCAAAGCCCGGCCCCTGTTGCGCCGGCCACCCCGGCAGGCCCCAACACCCAGGACAGCCAGCCCGGAGCCCGCAGCCAGCTGCGCACCTATCCGGATATGCTTAAAACGCCCTATGACGCCGATTTACTGGACTGGCAATTGCAAAGCCAGCTGGCCACCGTCAGCCTGAATGGCCGTATTCAAAAAATCGGCCCGCCACTGACCCTGCTTTCGGCCGCGGCCTCGCCCGATGGACAGCTGATTCTGACCCATTCACTGCGCCGGCCTTACTCATTGCAGTTGCCGGTGGCGCATTTCCCGCAGGCCATTGAAGTCTGGAATCAGCAGGGCAAGCTGAAAACCATGGCCGAACAACCGCTGCAAGACCGTATTCCACCGGGCAATGATGCCGTGGCCAGCGGGCCGCGTGAATTTGCCTGGCGTAAAGATCAGCCAGCCACCCTGACCTGGCTGGAAGCGCAGGATGGAGGCGATCCGGCCCGCGAAGCCGCTATCCGGGATCGTCTGTGGCAACAACCGGCCCCTTTTACCGCGCAGCCGCAAAAACTGATCGATCTGGCATGGCGCGCCTCAGCCATCCGCTGGGGCAATGACAATCTGGCACTGATCGACGAAGCCTGGTGGAAATCCCGCGATACCCGTACCTGGCGCATCCGGCCGGGCCAGCCGGCATCCGCCCCCCAGCTGCTGTTTGCACGTAAATCAGAAGACCGCTACGCCGATCCGGGCGATCCGCTGGGCAGCCAGAACCAGTTTGGGCACAACGTCATTAAAACCGATGGCCGCGTGATTTATCTGACCGGCGAAGGCGCCGGCCCGGAAGGAGACCGCCCGTTTCTGGACCGCTATACGCTGGATACCCAAACCACAGAACGGCTGTGGCAATCTCAGGCCCCATATTATGAAACCCCGCTGGCGCTGATCAATGACAGCCAGATGATTACCAGCCGTGAAACCAATACCGAGCGGCCGAATTTTTATCTGCATCCGCTGGCTGGCGAGCCCCGTGCCCTGACGGCCTTTCCTCACCCCACGCCGCAGCTGAAAGACGTACAAAAGCAAAAAATTCAGTATGCCCGTGCCGATGGCGTGATACTGGATGCCACGTTGTATCTGCCGGCCGGCTATGAAGCCAAACGCGATGGCCCGCTGCCGCTGCTGATGTGGGCTTATCCGCGGGAATTTAAAAATGCCCGGCTGGCCAGCCAGGTGCGCGAATCGCCTTACCGCTTTAACCGCATCAGCTACTTTGGCCCGCAAGTGATGCTGGCCCGTGGCTATGCCGTGCTGGATAACCCGGCCATGCCAATTGTGGGTGAAGGCCAGCAAGAACCAAACGATTCTTATCTGGCCCAGCTCACCATGAATGCACAGGCCGCCGTCGATGCCGTGGTTAAACTGGGCGTGGCCGACCGCAATAAAATCGCCGTTGGCGGCCATAGTTATGGCGCCTTTATGACCGCTAATCTGCTGGCGCATACACGGCTGTTTAAAGCGGGAATTGCCCGCTCCGGTGCTTATAACCGCACCCTGACGCCCTTTGGCTTTCAGGCTGAAGACCGTAATTTCTGGGAGGCAAAAAGCATCTATCAGGCCATGGCCCCATTTAACTTTGCCGATCAGATTAAAGATCCGCTGCTGCTGATTCATGGCGAGATGGACAATAACTCGGGTACTTTCCCGATTCAAAGCGAGCGGATGTATCAGGCCCTGCAAGGATTGGGGGCAAGAGCCCGCCTGGTGATGCTGCCCAATGAGAGCCACGGCTACCGTGCCCGTGAATCGATTTTGCATATGCTGTGGGAGCAGGATCAGTGGCTGGGGCAATATTTAAAGAATGGAAAATAAGACACCTTGCCGGCAGCAGCGCCGGCAAGCTCTGCTCCCGCACCGTGATTTTTCTGTAAATACGGGCTAAAAATCATCTTTTGGCCTGTAAACGCCCCTTTAGCGCGGATTTATCCTGATTTAAACAGAAAAACAGCACGTCTCACCCCCTGAGCGGCCCGCTCTTGAATTACTATTCACTTTGAAGAAAGAAGTTAATTAAAATGACTTTCAAGCCCCTGTTTGCGGTGATTTGCAGGCGCTTCATAAAAAAACCAACAGGCATATTGTTAATAGCGGCATGACCTACTCCATCTACAGAAGAGCAAGATGATTAATGTAAAACAAACGGTGCAGTTTCGCCGAAGCCAGATTCAGTATCTGAAACCCGAAATTGGCCGTCTGCTGGACCGGCGAAAAGGCTTGGTACTGGATATTTATGTGCCGCTGGGCGAGACAAAAAGTATGGTCAAAGTCCGCTGGATTGCCCGCCGCCCCACCGAAAACGATGTCACCATGGAGCATCCGCTGGAAGACCTGGAAGCGGTTGCTTAGATTATTCCCGGCTGGGTGACCTTCAAAAAACGGTGACCCGGCCGCAGTTTTATCCCCCTGCAGGCCCTTTTTGAAAGCCAGCAGCAGTTATACAGGCCTCAAATTACCCCATCAGACTCCGGCCCCGGAAACAGCTGTGCCGCACTTTATACAAAGCACGGCACAGGTTTATTCAGAGGAAACCGCGATTACCGCAGTTTAATCAATCAGGAAAGTTTAACGGTATAACCTGCCTGATTACTTGGGTGATCTTTATTTACAAAGACGGCCCGGTCATTTTTAATCATTAATACTTCAAAGAATGGCTTAAAGCGCTCGTCGCTCACGCCAAATGCGGCTTGAATCTTAGCAAACAAGGCTTGTTCTTCCGGCTCGGCTTCGCCATCAGAGAAGGCAGAATCCAGCAGATTCATTAAAATACACATTTTTTGTGCATCGGTCAGAACCGGTGTGGCTTCTTCTAAAAACTTATCAATTGAATTTTTTTGGCGATAATTCAGGGCGCGATCCAGCATTTGTTTATTTTGTGCGCCCACACCAATAGAACCACCCGATTTTTCACCACCCAATACCGATAATAAATGGCCTACTTCTTCGTTATCCATTTCACCATCGGCAGACATCATATAAAGCAAACCCGTAGCAAAAGCAAAATGCGGGCTCATAGTCTGGCTGGTGTCGCTTTTAAACATATCAAATAAACCCATACGAATTCCCCTGAATAGAAATAACAATCGATAAGCTTATTCTGACCTGCCCCGGTTTCGCTTGGTTCCCGGCAGTATATATTT
>JBOFGM010000586.1:0-8322 GCA_051649105.1 Iodobacter sp.
CGAATAAAGCAACTGTAAAACAGCTGGAGTATGACCACATGAAAATATTCCGCGCATCCAGCGTCATCATGACCGCATTACTGACGGCAGGTACCGCACAAGCCGGTTCGCTGACCATTGAATCCTGGCGGGTGGATGATAAAGCATTATGGGAAGATGTTTTACTACCCGCATTTAATAAAAAATTTCCCAATATTCAAGTTAAGTTTGCCCCGACTTCGCCGACAGAATACGACTCCAGCCTGACAGCCCGTCTGGCAGCCGGCACAGCGGGTGATCTGATTACCTGCCGCCCTTTTGATGTTTCGCTGGCCAATTATAAAAAAGGCAGCCTGGATAAACTGGATGGCAAAGCCGGGATGGATTCATTTCCGGCCTCAGCCAAGGTGGCCTGGCAAACCGATGACAGCAAAGACACTTTCTGTATGCCCATGGCGTCTGTGATTCATGGTTTCTTTTATAACAAAAAAATATTTAAAGAATCAGGCTTAAATCCGCCTAAAACAGCCGATGAATTTTTAAAAGTCAGCGAAACCATTAAGAAAAATGGCAAATATATTCCCATTGCACTGGGCACGGCCGAGCAATGGGAATCCAATCAAATTGTCTTTACGAATATGGGGGCGCCTTATTGGAAGGGTGAAACTGGACGTAAAGCGCTGATTTCAGGCAAGGCTAAATTTACTGATCCGCCATTTATTGCCGCCTGGAATGCCATGTCCAAATGGGCCCCTTATTTATCCAAAGGCGCTTCAGCACAAACCTATGCCGACAGCCAGAATCTGTTTGCCATGGGTAAAGCCGCCATTTATCCAACCGGTTCATGGGATATTGCTTACTTTAATAGCAATGCCAATTTTGAATTTGGGGCTTTTCCGCCGCCCGTACCTAAGGCCGGTGATAAATGTGAAATTTCAGATCACACCGATCTTGGTATGGGAGTGAACAGCAAATCAAAAAATAAAGAAGACGCTTATAAGTTTCTGTACTGGCTGGCGTCACAAGAATTTGCTGATCTCTATACCAATAAAGTAACGGGTTTTTTTAGTCTGTCGAATCATCTGATCGCGGTAAAAGACCCTGTGGCCAAACAAATGCTGGAATGGCGTAAAAGCTGTGGCTCCACCATCCGTCTGAATTCCCAGGTACTTAACCGGGGTGAACCCTCCATGGAAAACCAGCTGTGGAATATCAACAGCCAGGTCTTAAATGGCAAGCTGGCACCTAAAGATGCCGCCGCTCAGATTCAGGCGGATTTTGCCAAATGGTACAAGCCACAAAGAAAGTAAAGCCTAAAGCCGCTGGCTGTATGCGCAGCCAGGGTTTCTGTTTTCTCCCTCTTCACACTCGACTGTGAATCTTCGCCGGCGGCGGCAACGCTGCCGGCATTTTTTTGCACCGCCGCCTTCCCTGCCATGTGTTTTCTGCCCCGCCCAGCTGATTTACCTGGTATGCCGCACCTGCCGCTGACCTTGCGCCTTAGCAACTGCCACACAAGTTATTTGATCCGGAATGGGCTCTGCGTTTTGGAGCCCCATGGCCAATAACGGTCAGTTCCTTTTAATCCATCTGCGGAAACAAACCCCTACCGGTCTGCTATTTGTGGTGATGATTGGCTTTAGCGCTCAGCTGATTGCATCTTTGCTTTGAGGAGGAAACGGGGGACTGGCCAGGAGTCGTTCGCCCAAGGGGCGACCGGGAGGTGAATAGCCGGGAACCACAGAGATTCCCCGCACTTCTCATTTAAAAAGGCCCTGCGCCGGCCAGCCGGGCAGGTGCCTTAAGGAGCGGCCTGGCTACCGGAAGCATCCTGAACCAGATCAACCGGCAGTAAGCCCTCGGCCAGCACCTCATTGAGCGCCATAACCACCCGTGGATCAAACTGAGTGCCAGAACGCTCACGGATATAGGCCATGGTGTCATCCATGGTCCAGGGCTCTTTATAGGGCCGCTTATGCAGCAGCGCATCAAACACATCCACCAGCGCCACAATCCGGGCCGACAGCGGAATATCATTGCCCTTAGCGCCCAGCGGATAGCCATTGCCATCGTAATGCTCATGATGCCCGCCGGCAATTTGCGCGCCTAAAGACAAATAGGTGGTGCCCTCTACCAGTGCCACCGTTCTGGCTAAAATTGCCGCGCCCATCGGTGCATGCTGATTCATAATAAACCGCTCTTCCGGCGTCAGCCGGCCCGGCTTAAACAGAATATGGTCGGGCGTACCCACTTTGCCCACATCGTGCAAAATACTGGCCATTCCCACCATTTCCATAAAGGCATTATCCATTTCCTCCGGAAACGCATTTTTAGCCTTCAGGCGGCCGGCAATAGCATCGGTCAGCCTTTGCACCCGCAGCACATGGTCGCCGGTGGTCTGATCACGAAACTCCCCTAAATCCGCGAGAGCCATTACGGTGGCTTCTTGTGAGCGGCGTAATTGCTCATACAAATAAAGATTGTCCATTGCGGCCGAAATACGTTCGCAAAAGATATCCAGCAGATTTCTGTCCACCGGCTCTAAAGGCCATGGCGGTGAAAAATGCACCACAAAATCGTAGCTGTTGCGCCCGGCAATATAAAGCACTTCATAGGGATAATCAGACTGGCTGCTTTTAGATTTCAAGGCGATATTTAAAGCCTGAAATAAGCGGCTGTCGGCCGGAACGGCATCGGACTCCAGTAAATCTGTGAAATGGCCGGTGGCTGCCAGAATTTCAAATTGCTGCTGATTATTTTTAGACTGAGCGCACAACATGCCATATTCGCCCAGATTTAAAATGGCCCCAATTTGTTTTAAAACGCCGGAAGCAAATTCTTTTAAAGAATGCAGCTGATAAAGATTAGTAGCGCCTTCCAGTATTTTGGCTAAACCCTGGCTGCTTTTTTCTAAGGCGTGCAAACTTTCAAAACTGCGCAATGAAGCAATCACCGTGGTAAATATTTTATTCGCCACCAGCTCAGTTTTTGTTTTGTAATCGTTAATATCGTATTCAAGCACCACCTGCTGCTCTGGCGCATGGCCGGGCTGACCGGTGCGCAGCACGATCCGCACCAGTTGATTGCCTAATTCCTGCCGGATACGCCGCACCAGACGCAAACCGGCATCGTCGGTTTCCATCACCACATCTAAAATAACCAGCGCAATATCCGGCTGAGCGGCTAATTGATCAAAACCTTCCTGCCCGGAGTAAGCATGCAGAATTTCCAGGCCACGGCCTTTAAACACAATATTTTTTAATGCAAGGATAGTGGCGCGATGAACATCCGGCTCATCGTCAACAATCAGTAGTTTCCAAGGCTGACGAACAAGCGGAGTTTCGGCTGACAATTCATCTTCGTCATCCTCCAGCATCCATGCTTCATTCTGATCTAGTGCCATTTGCGTTTCCCTGAATTCATACCACTAAGGCGGCACCCAAAAGGCTGAGCCAATCTATATTTTCATTTAAGAATAGAGCGCTTCGCAGGCAATGCCAAGCCTTGATCCGGTCCGGAGATTCTTTTATTTCATTTCAAATGACAACAATTGAAAGAAACTACTTTTTTCCGCCAATTCAGTGCCGGGCGCCTGCAAAAAACAGGTAATTTTACAGCTGCGGCTAAATCATTACATAAACAGAGCCTTAAGCTCAAACGATCATGACATCACTGTCCGCTAGCCTTTCGAATGCGATTACAATAGAGGCTAAATTCATACCGGGTATCCATCATGGCCGTTCACCAATTACTTTCTTCCCGTTTTGCCGCTGCGCTGGCTGAAGCAGGCGCACCTGATGCGTCCCCAAATGTCCAGGTGGCATCTAAACCAGAATTTGGCGATTATCAGGCCAATGGCATTATGGGTGCGGCTAAAGCATTAAAAATGAATCCCCGCCAATTGGCTGAGCAAGTCATTGCCCATGTTGATCTGGCAGGTATTGCCGACAAACTGGAAATTGCCGGTCCGGGCTTTATTAATATCACGCTCAATAATGACTTTCTGACGCAAACCCTGCAAACCCAGCACAGCAATGCGCAACTGGGCACTGCCGTGGCAAAGCCTGAAACCGTTGTGATTGATTATTCATCGCCTAATCTGGCCAAAGAAATGCATGTGGGCCATTTGCGCTCCAGCATTATTGGCGATGCCTTAACCCGGATCTATTCCTATCTGGGCCACAATGTGATTCGCCAGAACCATGTGGGCGACTGGGGTACTCAGTTTGGCATGCTGACCGCCTATATGCTGGAAAACGAAGACCAGCATACTGAAATGGCGTTAAGTGATCTGGAAGGCTTTTACCGTGCTGCCAAAGTACGCTTTGATGCCGATCCGGCCTTTGCCGACCTGTCCCGCGATTACGTAGTAAAACTACAGTCAGGCGACGCACAAGTGCGTGAGTTATGGCAGCGCTTTTTAAATATCTCGATGAAGCATTGTGAAGATGTTTATCAGAAACTGGGCCTGCTGCTGACCCGCGACGATGTGAAGGGCGAATCTTCTTATAACGATGATTTGCCAGTGGTTGTCAGCGATCTGCGTCAGCAAGGCCTGTTAACCGAAAGCCAGGGTGCACAAGTGGTCTTCCTGGAGGAATTCCGCAATAAAGACGGCAATGCCCAGGCCTTTATTGTACAAAAGCAAGATGGCGGTTATTTATATTCCACTTCCGATCTGGCAACGGCCCGCTACCGTACCAGCGTGCTGGGTGCGACCCGTATCTTGTATGTGGTCGATGCCCGTCAGGGACTGCACTTTCAGCAGCTGTTTACCCTGCTGCGTAAAGCAGGCTTTGTGCCGGCTGAAACGTATCTGGAACATGTCGCCTTTGGCACCATGATGGGGGACGATGGCAAGCCGTTTAAAACCCGCAGCGGTGATCTGATTAAACTGGTTGATTTGCTCAGCGAAGCAGAAAGCCGTGCGTTTGATCTGGTCAGCAGCAAAAATCCAAATATGGATGAAGCCACCCGCCATACCATTGCCCATGCGGTTGGGATTGGCGCGGTTAAATATTCTGATTTGTCCAAGCACCGCACCAGCGACTATGTTTTTGACTGGAACAGCATGCTGAGCTTTGAGGGCAATACCGCTCCTTACCTGCAATATGCCTATACCCGTATCGCCAGTATCTTCCGCCAGGCCGGTGATGTGCCTGCCGGTGCTGAAATCAAACTGGCAGAACCGGCGGAACATGCGCTGGCACTGACGCTGGTGCAATTCCCGGATATTCTGCAGCAAACAGCCTCTGAAACCTGCCCGCATATTTTATGCAGCTACCTCTATACCCTGGCAACGCGTTTCTCCCGTTTTTACGATGCCTGCCCGGTATTAAAGGCCGAAGGGGATACCCGTGCCAGCCGCTTGGCACTATGTAAAGCCGCAGCACAGACCATGCACACCGGTCTGGATTTACTGGGGATTGAAGTATTGCAAGAAATGTAATCCCACTTGGATTTCAGAAAGACAAAAGCGCAACTCATTGAGTTGCGCTTTTTTTTGCTCAGGCCGCTTATTTAACCCCGCAATTCTTTTCTGATTCTTTCTAAATTAAGGTGTTTTGCTTATTCAAAAGAAATTGAATGCAAATATTAACGAAAGCTAATGTATGCATTAGTGATATTATTTGCCCCGAAATTTACTCACGACGTAAATAAAGCTCAAATCAACACCCCTGTTTATTTACGTTATTTTTATAAAACGACTAAAAGTTATTATTTAAAATGAAAAAAAATATTATCGCGGCAGTGATTATTTCGGCTGTAATGGCATCTCCGGCATTTGCTGAAGGCTTTTACCTTGGTGCAGATCTTGGCCGCAGCAGTGGCAGTGTTGATGTACAAGGTACTTCATTAAGCGACCACGATACAGCCTGGGGTATACATGGCGGATATAAATTCTCCCCATATCTTGCCGCAGAAATTGGTTACCGCGACTTTGGCAAATTTGATGAAACCTATGCCAATTCTGCTAATTTGTCATTAAAAGCCCATGCAGTAGAAGCATCGGTAATTGGTTCGTATCCATTTACTGAATCATTCAATGTTTATGGCCGTTTAGGCGTAGCCAGCGTGAAAGCAACCGCCGAAGTTAACGCTCGGGGCAGAAACTTTTTCCATGATGAACAAACTGAAACCAAAGCGGTATTTGGTATCGGTGCTCAATATGCCATTAATAAGAATTTCAGCCTGCGTACTGAATACACCCAATACTCTGAAATTGAAGATGTTAAATTATCTTCATTCACTATTGGCGCAAACTATAGCTTTTAATTTAAAAGCTTAAATAAAAAAAGCGCACCTTCTGGTGCGCTTTTTTTGTAAAACAGTGGCCGGCAAATTAACCGCGGCTGTTTACGATCAGCAGGTGATAACCAAACTGAGTTTTTACCGGGCCTTGCACTTCATTCAATGGTGCACTGAACACCACTTTATCGAATTCCGGCACCATCATGCCCGGGCCGAATGAACCCAGATCACCACCTTGTGCGCTGGAAGGACAGCTGGAGTGCTTCTTAGCCACGGCAGCAAAGTCAGCGCCAGCCAGAATTTCTTGCTTTAATTCTTCACATTTAGCTTCGCTGCTTACTAAGAGGTGGCTTGCTGTAGCTTTTACCATGTTCTGACTCCAAAAATAATCATGATGCCGGGGCATCATTAAAAAGCGCCGTATTTGCGCATGCGGTAACGGGCAAGATGATGCCTTTATTAGAAATTTCAAGTAATTCAGCGCAAAAAAAAACCGCAGCGCCCTGCTCAGAGCGGATCAACGGCAGTCTTACCCAGGTATCAAACAGCAAACTGCCCTAAAATAGCCCCTTGCCGCTCCTGTGAAATACCGCTATGAACAGCACCAGCCAAAAAATACGCTTTTTCCGCCAGCGGATCCCTTCTTTTGAATGCGTCCCCGGCTGCCATGATTGCTGTGGCCCGGTCACCACTTCATCTGAAGAAATCTCCCGCCTGCCGCGCAAAAGTGCCGCCGTCCGTGCCGCGGCGCTGGAGGACTTAAGCTGCCCGCATCTGGCAGAAAAAGGCTGTACGGTCTATCTGGAGCGGCCGCTGATTTGCCGTTTATTTGGCACCACGCCGGCACTGGCCTGCCCGCATGGCAAACGCCCGGAGCTGATGATTGATGAGAAAATTGAGCAGCAAATTCATCAATTTTTTAAAGAAACCCGTCAGGTGCTGGTTTAAAGCAGTAAGCCATCCAATAATAGCATTAAGATAGAAAACGCCCATTATTCCCAAGCCCGCCATGACTCTTATTTCTACCGCCCGCCTCAGTATCAGGCCCATTACCCTTGCCGATGCCGCCTTTTATTTGCAACTGGTTAATAATCCATCCTGGCTGCAATATATTGGCGAGCGCAATATTCATACCCTGAGCGAGGCGCAAACTGCCTTGCAAAATGGCGCGGTGGCCATGCAGCAAACACTGGGGTTCAGCCTGTATTTAACCCTGCATACCGCGACAGGCCTGCCGATTGGCATCTGCGGTTTAATTAAACGCGAAGAGCTGGAAGATATTGATCTGGGTTATGCCTTTTTGCCGCAATACCAGGGCCAGGGTTATGCCCGGGAGGCCGCAGAAGGCGTGATGGACTATGCAAAAAATACGCTGCAACTGAAGCGTTTACTGGCCATTACCGATGTCGGCAACCAAAGATCAATTCAGTTATTAGAAAAACTCAATTTTAAATTTATTAAGAAAATAGTTTATGGAAAGGAATCCAATCTGTTTTCCTGTGAACTATAAGCACATAAAAAAACGGGCCCAGAGGCCCGTTTTTTTTAAGCTAAAACGGATTAAGCAATAATTGCTTTAGCCTTAGCCACTACATTTTCAACGGTAAAGCCAAAGTGCTTGAACAGCTCGCCTGCTGGTGCAGATTCACCAAAGGTTTCCATACCAATCACATCGCCTTCCAGGCCAACATATTTGCGCCAGAAATCAGGTGTTGCTGCTTCAATAGCCAGACGTGGCACGCCACGAGGCAATACATCCGCCTTGTAAGCCGCGTCCTGAGCATCAAACACATTAGTTGATGGCATAGATACCACGCGGGCAGCAATCCCTTCAGCAGCCAGAGCGGTCGCCGCTTTCACTGCCAGCTCAACTTCAGAACCGGTAGCCAGCAGAACAACAGCCGGATTGGCCACATCTTTCAGCACATAACCACCCTTATAAATATTGGCGATAGTGGCTTCATCACGCGCCATAAACATTAAGTTCTGACGGCTGAAAATCAAGGAAGAAGGTGTTGCTTTCTGGCTGATGGCATGAGCCCACGCCACCATGGATTCAACGGTATCGCAAGGACGCCATACATGGTGATT
>JBOFGM010000587.1:0-1665 GCA_051649105.1 Iodobacter sp.
TACCGGCTTTAAAAGCCGTAAAATACCCTTCTCTTTTTTGTAGAATCTGCCTCATGCTGCCTTCTGTCTTTCAACGTATCGCCAGCGAAATTGCCTGCCGCGAAGCTCAAGTTTCTGCCGCCGTGCAATTACTGGACGATGGGGCCACCGTGCCGTTTATTTCCCGCTACCGTAAAGAAGTAACCGGCGGTCTGGATGATACCCAGCTGCGCAACCTGGAAGTGAGGCTGTCCTATTTGCGGGAATTAGAAGAGCGCCGTGCCGCGGTGATCGACAGCGTGAATACACAGGGCAAACTGACCCCGGCGCTGCATAATCAATTATTAAATGCCGATAATAAACAGCGTTTAGAAGATCTCTATCTGCCTTATAAACAAAAACGCCGCACCAAAGCCCAGATTGCCCGCGAAGCCGGATTAACGCCGCTGGCAGAGCAATTACTGGCCAATCCGGCATTAAATCCGGAACAAGCGGCGGCTGCCTTTTTAAATCAGGATATTACCGATTCCAAAATGGCACTGGATGGCGCACGGGCGATTTTAATTGAATCATTCAGTGAAGACGCCGAACTGATTGCCCGCTTACGCAGCCATTTACGCCAGAATGCCAGCAGTAAAACCACGCTGGTTGAAGGCCAGGCAGAGGCTGGTGCCAAGTTTGCCGATTATTTTGATTATCATGAAAAAATTCAGGCCATGCCTTCGCACCGTATTCTGGCGATTTTGCGTGGCAGAAATGAAGGTATTCTGCAGCTCTCCATTCTGTTGCCAGAAGAATTAGAAGCGGCGCTGACCAAAACCCGCAGCACCACGCCTAATCTGTGCGAAATGCAAATTGCCCAGCGCTTTGGTGTTCAAAATCAAAACCGCCCGGCCGATAAATGGCTGGCCGATACCGTGCGTCAAAGCTGGCGCACCAAAATCTTTACCAGCCTGGAAGCTGAACTTCTCAGCCAGCTGCGTGAACAGGCCGATCTGGAAGCCATTAAGGTATTTGCCAGCAATATGAAAGATCTGCTGTTGGCTGCCCCCGCCGGTCCTAAGGTGACACTGGGCCTTGATCCGGGCCTGCGCACCGGCGTGAAAGTAGCGGTGGTCGACCGCACCGGCAAGCTGCTGGATACCTCCACCATTTATCCGCATGAGCCGCGCAAAGCCTGGAATGAATCGCTGGCGACCCTGGCGGCCTTATGCAAAAAGCACCGGGTTGAACTGATCTCCATCGGCAATGGCACGGCCAGCCGCGAAACCGACAAACTGGCCATTGAGCTGATTAAGCTGATGCCAGAGCTGGCCATGCAAAAACTGGTGGTTTCAGAAGCCGGTGCATCGGTGTATTCCGCTTCAGAGCTGGCGGCAAAAGAATTTCCAGCGCTGGATGTCAGCCTGCGCGGTGCCGTCTCTATTGCCCGCCGCCTGCAGGACCCGCTGGCAGAATTAGTTAAAATTGAACCCAAGGCCATTGGTGTGGGCCAGTATCAGCATGACGTTAACCAAAATGAACTGGCCCGGATGCTGGACACCGTGATTGAAGACTGTGTGAATGCCGTGGGCGTGGATGTGAATTCCGCCTCGGTGCCGCTGTTAACGCGGGTTTCCGGCCTGACGGCCACCATGGCGGCCAATATTGTCAGCTACCGGGATCAGCATGGTGCCTTTGCCGAAC
>JBOFGM010000588.1:0-4294 GCA_051649105.1 Iodobacter sp.
AAAAGCCCTACAGGCCGGCAGGCTGCTGCAGCTGGAAATCGACGCCGCCAATGAAAGCGAGCTCGCCGATAAGCTGTCGGCAGAAGGCCGCCAATTATTGTCCGCTAAACCGCTGCGGCAATTTGCCCTGTCCAAACCCGTATTTGGCCTGTCGCTGTTTACTCAGGAGCTGATTGCCCTGTTGCAGGCCGGGCTGACGCTGGTTGAAGCGGTGGAAACGCTGAAAGAAAAAAGTGGCCAGGACACCAATGGCGATGTGCTGGGCCGCATGATCGAAGGCCTGTATCAGGGGCTTCCCCTGTCTAAAGTGCTGGCGCAAATGAGTATGCATTTCCCGCCGCTCTATATCGCTACCGTCAGTTCCGCAGAAAAAACCGGCCATCTGGCCGATGCGCTCGGCCGGTATCATCATTACGAATCCAGATTGGCTGCCGTTAAAAAGAAAGTGATTGCCGCGGTGATTTACCCGCTGGTGGTGATCAGTATTGGCGGCAGCATTATGCTGTTTTTGCTGTTTTATGTGATCCCAAAGTTCAGCCAGATCTATGCCTCGATGAAAAACCTGCCTTTTGCCGCGCAGGTCATGCTGTGGTGGGGCGATCTGGTGCACAGCTATGGCGCGTATATGTTTGGCGGGATGATTCTGTCGGTGGCCCTGGGCGTCTTTGCCCTGCGCACCGAGGCGGCCAAAAATATGCTGCGCGAAGCCTTCTGGCGGCTGCCAAGGCTGGAGCAATACCGGCGGCTGTTTTCCCTGACCCGCTTTTACCGCACCGTGGGCTTGCTGCTGGCTGGCGGGATTTCGGTGGTGCATGCCATGGAGCTGGCGGCGCAGCTGTTGCCGCTCCAGATGCAGCTGGGCTTGCAGCAAGCCCTGATTGATGTGAAATCCGGCCAGGCCCTCTCGCAAGCCCTGCCCCGTTATCAGCTGACCACGCCGGTATCCGAGCGGCTGCTGCGTGTTGGCGAGCAAAGTGGCGAGCTGGCCACCATGTGCGAGCGCTCGGCGCAATTTTGTGATGAAGAGCTGGAACGCGCTATCGATATGTTTACCCGGCTGTTTGAGCCGATTTTAATGCTGATTATTGGTGTGCTGATCGGCGGAATTGTCTTTCTGCTGTATATGCCGATTTTTGAACTGGCTGGGAATATGCAATGACACTCAGTCTGGAACTGATTAAAACCCTGCGCCAGGAGTCCGGCTCCGCGCTGGCACCCCGGCTGCAAGCCGCACTGGCGCTGGATGATGCCGAATATGGCAGCCAGCTCAGCGCCTTTTTAGGCCTGCCTTTTTTAAGCAGTGAAACCCTGGCATCCCTCAGCCCGCGCTACGATCTGCTGCCCTATGGCGAAGCGGTGGCGCGGCAATGCCTGCTGCTGGAAAGCCCGGAGCACTTATATCTGGTGCTGGGCGATCCTTTTGATTCAGCCCTGCGCAACTGGCTGGGCCAGCGTATAACCGCCGGTTATCAGATCTGCTTTGCCCATCATCAGGCCCTGCGCCGCTATCTGGAACAATTTGAAACCTCGCACCGGGCCATGGATCAGCTGGCTCAGGGCGAGCAAAGTGAAATCAGTCAGGACGGGATTGTTGAAGTCTCACTGGCGACGCTCGCCGCCGATAAAAAGCCGGTCGTGAAGCTGGTTAATTCCACCCTCTATGACGCGCTGAAGGCCAAGGCTTCCGATATCCATATGGAAAGCACGCCCAATGGCTTAACCATTAAATACCGGATCGACGGCGTGCTGCTGCATATTGGCGGTGCCAACGGGCTGGAAAATGCCGAACAAGTGATCTCGCGGATTAAGGTGCTGGCCGACCTGGATATCTCTGAGCGGCGCGTGCCGCAGGACGGACGCTTTAAGGCGCGGATCAACGGCCGGGAAGTGGATTTCCGGGTGTCGATTATGCCGTCGATTTATGGCGAAGATGCCGTGCTGCGGGTGCTGGATAAGCAAAATGGCGATGACGCCTTTAAGCAGCTGCGGCTGGATGTACTGGGCTTTGATGAAGGCACCATGGGCCGCATCCGCAGTCTGGCGCGGGAGCCTTACGGCCTGCTGCTGGTCACCGGGCCAACCGGCTCAGGTAAATCGACCACGCTTTACGCCACGCTGTCGGAAATTAATACCGGTGAAGAAAAAATCATCACCATTGAAGATCCGGTGGAATACCAGCTGGCCGGCGTATTACAGATTCCGGTAAATGATAAAAAAGGGCTGAGCTTTGCCCGCGGCCTGCGCTCGGTATTGCGCCATGATCCGGACAAAATTCTGGTCGGCGAAATCCGCGATGGCGAAACCGCCAATATTGCCGTGCAGGCGGCCCTGACGGGGCACCTGGTGCTCACTTCTGTCCATGCCAATAATGTGTTTTCCGTGCTGGACCGCTTTATTCATATGGGCGTTGAGCCCAACAGCTTTGTGGACGCGCTGATTGGCGTGGTGGCCCAGCGCTTAATCCGTAAAGTCTGCCCGCAATGCACGGTGGAAGATCAGCCGGATGACGAATTACTGGCGACTTCCGGGCTGACCCGTGCTCAGCTCAGTGGCTGGACCTTTCGTAAAGGCACCGGTTGCAAGGCCTGCCGCAATACCGGCTATCAGGGCCGAAAAGCCATTGCCGAGGTGCTGCGTCTGAATGATGAGCTTAAACAGGCCATTGCCAGCCGCTCTCCCGCCGTCGAACTTAAACAACTGGCCGCCCGCTTTGGTTTTCAATCCATGCGTAAACAAGCCATGACCGTTGTGGCCAGCGGTGAAACCACTTTGCAGGAAATCAATCGTGTCACCTTTGTGGATTGAACATAGTGCATGGTTAGCCAGCTCGTCACTGACGCTGGCCAGCCGGCCCCGCTTGCAAAAAGGTGATCTGCAAAAGATAACGCAGTCCATCCATGCCCGCTCGGCGGCGCTGACCTTGCAACAGCAGCTGGAAAGCCGGCCCGCCAGCCATTTTGGCACGCTGAATCTACTGCTGAGCGGCGACTGGGTGCGCTATGCCGTGCTGCCCTGGCAGGATGGCCTGTGTCAGCCTGCTGACTGGGAAGCGTATGCCCGGCTGATTATGGCCTCACAATTTGGCAGCGGCACCGACGGCTGGCGGCTTTGCCTGCAGCCGGCAGGCTTTGGTCAGCCCCGGCTGGCGTGCGCCATGGATGAAGCGATGTATCAGATTGTGCTGGAGCTGGCCCGCAGCCATAAGCTCAGGATCAACCGCTGCGAGCATTTGCTGGCTGCGGTGCACCGGCAATATCGCCGCCAGCTGCAAGCGGCTGAATTTGCCCTGGTGATTACCGAGCAGGATCAGCTTTGCTGCGCCTTCTGGCGGGGTCAAGCCTGGCAGGGCGTGGTGACCTTGCCCATCAGTCAGAACAGCGAAGCCTTGCTCGATGGCGGTATGGCGGCCCTGCTGCGTCAGGCCGCCATGCTGGCTGAAGAATCCTTACCCCGGCAAATCTGTATCAGCTCGTCGGCTCATTCGCTGGCAAGGCTTAATCTGCCGCAATGCGAAGTCAGCTTCTTAGGTGCGGTTCATCCTTTATTTGCACCGGATGGAGCGCTATGAGCACCACTCTGCCTGCGACCATCGCTCAACCGGACCTTACCGTATGAAATCCATGCAACTCGATTTTCATACGCCCCCCCGCACCACGCCCTGGCTGGGCCTTGCTGTGGTGGTGGCGGCCGTGATTGCCTTACTTTGGGTAATGACGCGCCTCGATATTGCCGAGCAATCCCGCCAGCAGCTGGACAGCCGTGAAGATGAAATCAGCTGGAACCGCCGTCGTCTGGATGAAGCCTGTAATAAAGAAATTCAGGCCGCACCCGCCAATGCCAAGGTGATGGCCGCCTGGCAGGATCAGCAGCAGGCTGTGGGCCCTTTACTGGCCGTGCTGGAGCAAACCTGGCGGCCGGAAATTGCCTATACCAAAATCGATCTGGCCGGCAGCGAGCACATTATCAAGCTGGATCTGGAAGCCAAAACACTGGCCGATGCACTGGCGCTGGTTGACCGGCTGGGCAGCACCAGGGGCATCCGCTCTGTATCTTTAGCCCGGCATAATCTGCGCGTCAGCGATCCCTTTCATCCGGTACAAGTGAATCTGGATATCAGCTGGGAGCCACGCCGGTGAAAAGCGAAAAAAGCGTGCAACTCATCCTGTGGTATCTGCGCCAATGGCGGCAATATGCGGGGATTCTGGCGCTGGCCGGCCTCGCGCTGCTGGTGCTCGCGGGTGCCCTTTATCTGCAAAAGCTGCGGCCGCTGCAAAAAGACTTACTGCGCCGTGAT
>JBOFGM010000589.1:0-2293 GCA_051649105.1 Iodobacter sp.
ATTCCGTAAATATTTTTCATAATTGTTGGTTTTAATTGCAACAAGGTTGCTAATGACTTTGTTTTTTATAAATAGGGTATATATAAATATCATTTAGTTTGTTTGAAATGGTATTTAATATTTTATGGTTGTTCGTAAGAATTGCATTGTATTGGTGTTATCCCTGATCTGTTCCCGTTTTTATTTAATGTTGTTCTAAAAAGTTTTGGCATTTAGTTGCGCGGTACCCGTAAATAAAGTGAGGGTTTTATTAATTAATATCAAATTAATATAAATATTTGCTATTAATTTTTTTATCGTCCAGGCTGTAAAAACTGCGCTGAAAAAAGAATTGCACATATAAAAAATGAACAGGGTCTGTTTAACCGGCGCGGTGTTCTTTGCTATTCCTGTTGTCAATCCACTTTGGGTTAGCACGCTGACAGCCTGCATTTATCCATGCAGATTGTGGCATTCAGTGGGGTATCTCCCCGTTTAAATTTAAAAAAGGGTCGCTGATAATGAAGCAAGTAATAAATCGCGTAGCACGTCCTCTGCTGATTGCTGTTTTGTCAGGTGGAGCATTGAATGCCATGGCCGCTGAACGTGTGGATCTGGAAAACTATATTCCTGCCGGGGCCACCGCCCGCTCGCTGGGGGATAACAGCCTGCAGGGCCAGCTGGGTCTTGCCGCGGATGAATTACAGCCTTCCCGCAGCCAGACCTACCGCGATGGCAAAGTGGTAACCCGTTATCAGCAATACCATCAGGGCGTGCCGGTCTGGGGGGAGGGCGTGGTGGAAAGCCGTGCTGCCAGCCAGGCGCAACCCGCTTTATCTGGCGCTATGCTGCGTAATTTAAGCAATGATTTACCCAGCGCAAAGCCGGTGTATTCGCAGGCGCAGATTTTAAGCCTGGCCAAAACGCAGGCCCGGGCACAAAAAACCGAAAATGATCAGGCTAAATTGTATGTCAGGCTGGGCACCAATAATGTGGCGCAGCTGATTTATGTGGTGTCGTTTGTGGTGAGTAATGTCAGTAAACCAAGCCGGCCCTACTTTATTATTGATGCCAATACGGGTGTGGTGCTGGATCGCTGGGAAGGACTGACCCATAAAGAAGCCACCGGCCCGGGGGGCAATGCTAAAACCGGCCAGTATGAATATGGCACCACTTACGGCCCGCTGGTGGTGGCCGATGATTGCAAAATGATCAGCCCGAATGTGATTACGGTGAATTTAAATCATGCCACTGCCGGCAGTACGCCTTATCAGTTCACTTGCCCGCGTAATCCCGGGATTGCCGTGAATGGCGCTTATTCTCCGCTTAATGATGCGCACTATTTTGGTAATGTGGTGTTCAATATGTATAAAGACTGGCTGGGCCTGCGCCCGATCAGTCAGACGCTGACCATGAAGGTGCATTACGGTAATAACTATGAAAATGCCTTCTGGGATGGTGCCGCCATGAATTATGGTGATGGGGCTTCCACCTTCTATCCATTGGTGTCGCTGGATGTTTCCGCTCATGAAGTCAGCCATGGTTTTACCGAACAAAACTCCGGGCTGGTTTATTCAAAGCAATCAGGCGGGATGAATGAGGCGTTCTCTGATATGGCCGGGGAAGCGGCTGAATTTTATATGAAGGGAAAGAATGACTTTCAGGTGGGCGCCGATATTTTTAAAGCCAATGGGGCTTTACGCTATATGCAGGACCCCACCAAAGACGGCCGCTCTATTGGCCATGCCAGCCAGTATAACGACAGCATGGATGTCCATTTAAGCAGCGGGGTTTACAACAAGGCTTTCTACTTGCTGGCAACCAAGCCGGGCTGGGGTGTGCGCAAAGCCTTTGAAGTGATGGCGGACGCGAATCATTTGTACTGGAGCGCCAACAGCACCTTTAATCAGGGGGCTTGCGGTGTGGAGAAATCAGCGGCCAGCCGGGGTTATGCCGTGGCCGATGTGACTTCTGCCTTTGCCAGTGTGGGTGTCAGTTGCGCCGTTGTGCCACCGGTACAAAAGGTCCTGGTTAAGGCGGTTCCACTAACCGCTCTGGCGCTGGGGACCGGCGGTTCAGCAACCTATACCATTACCCTGCCGGCAGGCGCTAAAAACCTGACCTTTAAGACTTCCGGCGGCACGGGGGACGCCGATATCTATGCCAAATGGGGTGCGGCGCCGACCACTGCGGTATTTGATGCAAAATCGGATGGCGGCACCAATGTGGAAGCCATTACGGTGGCAGCGCCTAAGGCAGGAACTTATTACCTGCTGCTGAACGCCTATCAGGCCTTCAGTGGTGTGTCTCTGGT
>JBOFGM010000590.1:0-11033 GCA_051649105.1 Iodobacter sp.
ATGGTCCAGCACCTGGCTGTTACCCTCAAAGACATAGGTATAGCGCTCGTTTTCCGGCAAGGTTTCCACCAGATCCGTCAGAGCAGCCGCTTTTAACAGCGCCACAGAGGATGAGAACTGAAAGTCATTGATATCCCCCAGCACCACCACCCGGGCATTGCGATCCAGAGCGTTAATCCGGCCAACAAAATCGGCCACAATTTGCGCCTGCTGATTACGTTGCACTTCCGAGCTGCGTTGCGCCGGCTGGAAGCGCCCGCTTAAAGGCTGATCGCCCCCTTTGGAATTAAAGTGGTTGGCAATCACAAACAGCTTTTGGCCATTAAATACAAATTCCCCGGCCAATGGTTTACGGCTGGCCTTAAAAGCGGCATCGCCTGGCAAGATGCGTCCCGGGCTGGCTGTCAGGCAAGCCAGTTCAGCGCAGGCCACCACATCCACGGCCTTGAGCGAAGTGCCACCGGCGCGGTCAATAAAGCTGACCCGGGCCGGGTTATATAAAAAGACCTGACGAATATTGCCGCCGGGCTCGCCACCATCCTGACCATCCACCGGATTAATCTGACGGTACTGATACAGCGGGCCGCCAGCACTTTGAATGGCCGAAATCAGCCGGCCCATCGTCAGCGCCGGGTCCACCGTGCCATCACTGGTGGCTCCGTTATTGTCCTGAATTTCCATCAGCCCCAGAATGTCCGGTGCCTGCAGGTTTTGCACAATTTGCTTCGCCAGACGATCAAACTTGGCGGCCGATTCATTGGCATCCAGATTTTCCACATTAAAGGACGCCACCGATAATTCATCCTGACCTTGCTTGCGGGTGATTTCCGGCTGTAAACGGCCATCCACTGCGGCACCCAGCTGGCTGAGCAGGACGCTATAGTTGCCAAAGCTGTAATCCACCACCCCCACGGCCTGCGGGAACCAATCCGCCACATTCACAACCGGCGGTGTTACCGACCCGGCAGCCAGCTTAATCCGCTCCGGATTGAAATCATTTTCACTGATCACCAGACCACCGCGCGACGTGCGCAGGCCGGCATCCCGTCCAAAATTCGGGATCACAAACACTTCATTAAATTTACTGGTCGGCCCGGTTGCGATAGCGCCATCGATTTCCACGCGCATGCCTTCCAGGCTTTCATAGAAATCCAGACCATTGGCCGGATCAAGAGGGCCGGCCAGCTCGATATCGCCACTTTTGCCCTGCCACAGGCGCTGAGCCGGCACATTGCCCGCCAAAATAACCGGCTCTGGCAAAGGGTTGCCGGAAGAAAGCTTAGTGACCCCGGCACTGCTGGCTTTAATTTGTGTGGTGCTCAGATTATTGCTGCCACCAGTACCACCGGGGCGGAACTCACTGACCACGCCAGAGACCTGAACCGCATCACCCACGGCCACCAGAGGGGCGCTGCCGATAAAGACAAAGATCCCTTCTGAGGTCAGCGGATCATTGTCCGGCTGCGTATCCTGCATAAAGAAGCCATTGCTGCGCAGCAGAGTAACCACACCCGGCACATTGTTCACGCTGGTGTTTTCTAAAGGCGAGCGGTGAGTGCGGCCCTGAATATCATGGATATGCGTACCGGAGGGTGTCGGAGTCGGAGTCGGAGTCGGGGTGGGCGTTGGTGTTGGTGTCGGCGTTGGTGCCGGGCCGTCGCACAGATGAATGGCCGTGGCTTTATTTCTGGGGGCCGGCGGGGTGATCGTAAAATCAGCGCCATTATTATTGCTGTCGGAGCAACCGGCATTGGCCCGCAGGGCGGCCGTGGTATTGCTGAGTACCGCTACCGGGCTGCCTTCCGCATTATTGGCCGTACCAAAGCCCAGAAAATCCAGCACACCGGGCTGATCATTACACTGATTGGCGCAGCTTAGCTTATTGCTGCTGCTGACTAAGGCCACCTTACCGCTGCTGCCACTCATCGCCAGCACGCCCACGGCATCCACCGCCGGCAGATTCACGCTGCCACCCGCCCCCTGAGCCTGCTGGATTAAATAATATTGGCCGGCCTGCAGTTCACCGCTTAAAGCCGTGGTTTGCCAGGTGGCTCCCGTGGCTGCGGCATATTGCACGCTCCAGCCCGTCAGATCCTGCGGCTGATCGCCCGCATTAAACAACTCAATAAAATCATTTTTCAGCGTTGCTCCGCTGTTGCCACCACCGCCATAAACCTGACTAATCACGACCTTGCTGGCCGCCGATGCAGGAACACTCATTCCCCAGGCCATTAAACACAGTGCCATCAATGTTTTCAGCTTGCAGCTTCCTACCGCTTCTTTATTCATTGCCACCCCTGTTTCAATATGATTTATCCGGCTGTGCCGGTTTGTGGCAAGACCATATAGATAAATTATGAAGGGAGTGCGTCAGGAAGGTGACAGATTTAGTACAGTATAGTTGGCTAATATTCAACAGCAGAAGTCAGCTTACTGCCGGGTGGTACCGGCAGCAAATCAGGCCCCCCATCAGTCCGGCAGGGTCAGGCCAAAAGCCTGTTCAAACTGCTGCGCCAGTTCCGCACGGCGAAACTGATGATTTTGTGCGCCACGGGTGGTGATTTTAATCGTGCCGAGTAAAGAGGCCAGCCGGCCGGTGACTGGCCAGTCCCAGCCCTTGCTGATGCCATACAGCAAACCGGCCCGGTAAGCGTCCCCGCAACCGGTAGGATCCAGCACCTCACCGGGGATAACGGCAGGAATATCGTGGCATTGCTGATGGCTGTAGATTTTAGAGCCCTCGCCACCCAGTGTGACCACCAGCACCGGCACGGTTTGTTTCAACTCTTCCAGACTCAGGCCGGTGGTATGAAGCACCATTTCCAGCTCGTAATCATTCACTGTCATATAGCTGGCCAGTGAAATCATCCGTAACAGCTCAGTGGAATCAAACATCGGCAGGCCCTGCCCCGGATCAAATACAAAGGGGATGCCCGCTGCGGCCAGTTGCTCGCAATGCTCCTGCATCCCCTGTTTACCATCGGGGGCCACAATGGCCAGCTCCACCGCCGCCGCCACATCTGCCACCTGATTGAAATGCGAAAAACTCATTGCCCCCGGATGAAAGGCATTGATTTGGTTGTCATCCAGATCGGTGGTTAAAAAGCACTGACCGGTAAAGGATTCTTCCAGTTCTTTAATACTGTCCCGCCGGATACCCAGCACATCCAGTCTTGCGGCATAGGGTGCAAAATCACAGCCTGCGGTGGCCATAATCTGTGGGTCGCCGCCCAGCATTTTCAGGGTGTAGGCGATATTACCCGCACAGCCGCCAAACTCGCGCCGCATTTCCGGCACCATAAACGACACCGAAAGCATATGAATTTTTTCTGGCAGGATATGATTTTTGAAACGATCAGGAAACACCATAATGGTGTCATACGCCATTGAACCACAAATTAAAACAGAAATCGTTTTATACCCCGGCAAGGTTTAAGTCCCAAGTATAGGCCGGGATATGCCACGCTGATATCCTGTTTTTAATTCATAAATTAAAAGAGCAACGATCCGGACTGCAATAAATAAGCGACATTAAATAATGGCCGGCAAATAGTGATATAACATAAATAATCAGAAAATATGGCCAATATGACAGCTTTCTATACCTGATTTAACTTTAATGTAAGTTAATTTTTTACAATAAATACACCCACTTATACCACTCTAAAAAACCATACGGGTTTCACAATACTTCCGTTGGTCAGAAGTACCGACCCCAAAATTTTGGAGAAAATAAAGATGAAGACGAAACTTATTGCCAGTGCAATGGTCGTGGCCGGTTTATTAAGTGCCTCACCTGCTTTTGCAGCAGAAAAAGTAAAACTTGAATTCTGGACCATGAATATGGCACCCAAATTTAATGATTACTTTAAAGGTATTGCCACACAATTCAATCAGCAAAATCCTACACTGGAAGCTGTTTGGGTTGATATGAACTGGGATCAGATTCAGCCTAAGCTGATTGCCTCTATTGCCGCCGGAAATCCACCGGCGCTGGTCAATTTTAACGTGGCCTGGGTGCATGACTTTGCCCGTCAGGGCAATATTCTGCCGCTGGATGAATATCTGGGTGCAGATAAAAACCTGTATCAGCTTAATGCGCTGAAAGACGTGACCTCTAAGGGTAAGATTTATGCCTTCCCTTGGTATAACTCTGTCTCGGTGATTGCATACAATAAAGAAGTATTTAAAAAAGCCGGGCTGACTACTCCGCCAAAAAGCTTTGATGAATTAATCTCCCAGGCAAAAACCATTACTGCCAAAACCAAAATGCCGGCTTTCTCGCCTAAATTATCAGCAGACAGCGGCGGCAGTTTTGTTAACTGGTTTTACTATGCCGGCCTGCCGGTAATTGAAAACGGCAAGGCGGTCTTTAATTCACCGAAACATGTGGCTTTATTGCAGCAATTTGCCGATATGTATAAAGCCGGTGTAATGCCAAAAGACGTGTTTAAAATGGAATTCGAGCAAGAAATTGCTGCCTATAATACGCAACGAATTGCCATGATGACCACAGCGCCACAGGCTCTGAAACGCACCCAGACCGACAGCAAAGCGGTTTACGCCAAAACAGATATCGCGGCCTTCCCGGTGGCTGGCGGCAATATCGCCTTTGGTGGCTGGCTGATGGACTATGTGATTCCTAAGGGTGTTAAATCGCCTGCAGATGCTGCCAAACTGGGTAAATTTATTACCAGCGATGCAGCTCAGCTGGCCTTCTCCAAGGAAACTGGCACCACCTTCCCTTCCAGCAAACTGGCAGCGGCCGATAACTACTTTATGTCTGGTGCCAAGAGCGCTGACCCGGTAGAAAAATCCCGCGCCATTGCAGCTCAGTCGATTGGCAATGCCAAAACACTGACACTGGAACCAGGTACCCTGCCAGATGAAACCACCATGCAACGCGCCCTGCAAACTGAAATTCAGGCTGCAGTAACCGGTCGTAAATCAGCCAAGGCGGCATTGGATGCCGCAGTTAAAAACTGGAACGACCGCTTTGCCAAGCAACGCAAATAATCTTTAAACCTGGTGCGGGGTTCGCCCCGCCAAGGCTTCTAAGATCGCCAGTTCGTCATCACTATGATCGCGAAGTGGCGATTTTTTTATGCCGCCCGTCAGCGCAAAGCTATGCGCCTGATGATGGCGCGCTTGTAGCCGGAAAGGCAGATCCCCGCCATGCCCCGGCTTTAAATCCACCTCGCCATAACACAGGCAAAAGTAAGTGCTCTCGCCGCTGACTTCGGCATACAGCCCGGTGCCACGGATACCCGCGGTTACCGCCGGGGTCATAATCTGTTTATTTCCCGGTGCAAACACGGCCAGCAGGGCCCCGCTGAGTAAACGCAGGCTGCCGGTCAGCAAACCTTTGGGCTCCAGCTGCAAGATACTGCTGGCACGCAGTAAATACACATCCCCTTCCAGCCTCACCACCAGGCGGGAAGCCGTACCGGTTCGCAGCAAATCCCCGGCAGCAACGGCATCGCCCGCCTTTAATGGCAGATCATTGCGCCAGGCCTCGCCTTCCAGCATGCGAACCTCGCCCTGAACGCCTGCGGCTGTTGCAGGCAGAGCGGCAAGCAGCAAACTGCCCGCCAGAAATAGAAACTGTCTGCGTAAAAGACATATGGTCTGCATCGATGTACCCCTGAAAGCATCATTCACCATAGCTAATGCTTTCTGACTTTAAAGCCCCGGGCCAATATTCAGATAAAAAAACGGCCATAAAGCATGCTTTATGGCCGTTACCTATTAAATCTCAGCGGTTTAATTTAAGCGGCTGATACGCTCTGCGTTGGGTATGGCCAGAAGCGGGTTTTTCTTCAGATAGTTTTCCAGCGCATCCACATCCTGCGGGCCACCCAGCACCTTGGTGCCATTCACAAACTCAAGGTAACCATCCCCACCGGTTGCCATAAAGTTATTCACGGTGACGCGGTAGCTGGCTTTAGGATCCAGTGCCACACCATTGAGCTTAATGCTGTTGATATCCACCTTGCTGCCATCGGGCTTGCTCTTATCCCATGTATAGCTAAAGCCCTTGGAAACCTGCATCACCTTGGCAGACGCGCCGTTCCACTGCTGCTCCAGCACCTTATCAATCTGTGCACCGGTCAGCGTCATGGTCACCAGCGTATTACCAAAGGGCTGCACGGTGAATAACTGGCCATAGGTCACCTTACCGCTGGCATCCGGAATCAGATCAGCACGAACGCCGCCCGGATTCATAAAGGAAATTTGCGAAGCACCATTGGCCTGATCGGCCGTGGCATCGAGCTGGGCATCGGCAATCACCCGGCCCAGTACCATTTCACCCGCGGTATTGGCGGTGCGCAGCAAGGTACCGGCTAAAGTACCCGCTACCCGGTCTTTCAGCGGGGAAACCAGCTTCAGGAACTTATCAATCAGCGTGGTCTGGGCCGGATCTTTGGCCACATCGCGGGTGACCGCCAGGTTATTGGCGCTCATTTTGCTTACATTGCGGGTTTTAGGATCAATGGTCAGATCGATATCGGTCACCATGCCGCCATACTGATAGGCGCTGGTCACTAGTTTATCGTTGATTTTGCAGTTATAAGGCTGATGGGTGTGACCTGAGATCACCACATCAATGGCTTTATCCAGCTTATTCACGATATCGACGACCGGGCCGGAAATCCCATTACATTCATTATATTTTTTATCAACCGTTACGCCGCCTTCGTGCAACAAGACCACAATGGTTTCCACGCCTTGTTTTTGCAGCTCTGGCACCAGCTTATTAGCGGTTTCCACTTCATCTTTAAAATCCAGCCCGGCCACGCCCGATGGCGTCACAATGCCTGGTGTGCCTTTTAAAGTCATACCGATAAAGCCGACTTTAACGCCTTTAAATTCTTTAATTAAATAGGCCGGAAACAGTGTTTTACCCGATTTGGTATCTAAAACATTGGCCGCCAGAAACTTAAATTTAGCACCGGCAAATTTGCCATCGGCGCATCCCACTTTATCTGCATGACAACCGCCATTTTGCATACGCAGTAATTCGGCACTGCCATCATCAAATTCATGATTACCCACGGCATTAAATTCCAGCCCCAGGGCATTCATGGATTCAATGGTTGGTTCATCATGATAGAGCGCAGAAATCATCGGGCTGGCACCGATTAAATCGCCAGCAGAAACAACCGCATTATTTGGATTTTTGGCTTGCAAGGTTTTAATCCAGGTCGCCAGATATTCAGCGCCGCCAACCGGAATCTTTTTAGTTTTTGTTGCATCGGCCGGATCAGGGATGGTTAAGGTCAGCCCATCGGTGGCTTCGATATTGCCATGGAAATCATTAATGGCAATCAGCTTTACATCCACCGGCGTAGTGGAGACGACATCCGGCGTCAGAACATCAGAATCGTTACATGCAGTCAGGGCCAGCGCGATGCTGGCCGCCAATAATCCATTACGCAAATACATGGGGGAATCCTTAAGCAAAAAGCACAAAAGCCGTAAGACTAATGTTGCCGCATGACAAAGTCATAACAAAAAGATGACTGCGCCATGACATTTCTGCTTAAAGCCCCCGTGGATCAGGCTACCGGTGCCAGCAGCGCCATTTGCTCTGCGGATAAATAGCACCACTGTCCTTCGGGCAGATTCATTTCAGCCAGCTTTAAACCACCAATGGCCGAACGGCGCAGGCTGGCGCAATGATTGCCGGCCGCTGCCAGCATACGCTTAACCTGATGGTATTTACCCTGCTCCAGCACAATTTCTAATTCATGCTCAGACAGCTTCTGACAATAGACGGCAGCCAACGGGGCAGGCTCATCATTAAGCTGCACACCCGCCAGCAACAGGGCAATCAGCTCATCGCTGACCGGCTCGGCGGTTGTGGCCACATAAACCTTAGGCACATGGCGTTTAGGAGAAGACTGGGCGTGGATAAAGGAGCCGTCATCGGACATCAGCAGTAAGCCGGTGGTGTCATGATCCAGCCGGCCAACCGGCTGCACTTCACGCCAGTTAAATTGTTCCGGCAGCAGCGTCAGCACCCCCGGATGATGGCTGGGCTTGCGCGAGCATTCAAAATTGGCTGGTTTATTCAGCGCAATATAAACATGCTCCCGGAATGGCCAGCTTTCACCAAAAATGGTCAGCATCAGCCCGGTGGTTTCAAAAGCAAGTTTAAAGTTGGTCACTACTTCATCACCCACGGCCACTTCACCATCGGTAATCATTTCACGGCAACCCTTGCGCGTACCAAAGCCCTGCGATTGCAGGATGCGATCTAATGTTAATTTACTCATGCGCGAATTTTACCGGATTCACCGGATAAATCACCAGCAAGATCCAGCTTCAGCCAAAAAAAACACCGCCTTAAGCCAGTGGACCCAGGGCGGTGCTTTTATCGGTGATGACAATGCAAAGCCACCTGCCTTTGCATTGTCAGCCGCGGCTTTACCCAAAATCGTATGCCCGGCAATCGTTGGATGCACCCCATCGGCAAACATTGACCGGATTCACCAGATAAATCACCAGCAAGATCCGGTTTTAGCCAAAAAAAACACCGCCTTAAGCCAGTGGACCCAGGGCGGTGCTTTTATCGGTGATGACAATGCAAAGCCACCTGCCTTTGCATTGTCAGCCGCGGTTTTAGCCAAAAAAACACCGCCTTAAGCCAGTGGACCCAGGACGGTGCTTTTATCAGAGCTTACTTGGCAAAGCCACCTGCTATCGCAGTGGCCGCCGCTGTTTTACCCAAAATGGTATGCCCGGCAATCGTTGGATGCACCCCATCGGCAAACAGATAATTGGTATCTGCATTGGCCGCCACCAGCGACTTACCGTTACATGTCAGAGCCGAAACTTTAGTAGGATCGGTTGTTGGCGGTAAAGGCACAGCCGATGGCGTGGTGTCGTTATTGCAGGCCATCGCCGTGACATTAACCAGACCAAAACTGACCGGGCTGGCAATCGCCTTGGCCACCAGGCCCGCGGTATCCACAATCACCACTTTTTTCGGATCAACTTCAGCAGCCAGCTTCTTTGCGACGGCATCGTTGTAACCTGTTGATAGCTGCAAGGCCAGTGATTTGATCGGAGCAGGAGCAGAGGAAAACTGCGGCGTCACACTCAGATCAGGCATATTGGCATAGACCACTTTGGTCGCCCCCAGTGTGACCAGGGTTTTGATCTGAGCAACCATTGACGTGGCATTTTTATCAATCACTGCTGCTACAGTAGCCGCATCAGCCGTAACAAGCCCTGCCCCAGCTGCCGCCAGAAAGGCAAAGAAATCATTAGGCCCGCCCTGAAGCAGCACCAGCTGGCTGGCATTAAAGCTGCCCCGGGCGGCTTTATATTTAGCAATCTGGCTTTTAATGGACAGCGCCGTGGCCGACTGATAAGTCATCCCTGGAGCAACAGTCACCACCCCGTCAACGATCGTCTGACCTTTCGCATTAACCGTCAGTTCGGTATCAATTCTGGCACCGCCCTCGGCATAGCCATTGCCACCCAGAGCGTAGACTTTCCCACTGGTGCCCGGAGTACCAACCGGTGTACCGTTTAAAGGGTTTAAAGCACTGAAATTCACCTGGCGGTTTGGCGTTAAACTTAAATCATACTCACGGGCAAAAAACTCAACCCAGACCGAGCCCACCGGAGCCGCCGCAGGCTTAGAGGTAAAGCGCAGGCCAACCGGCACATCATTGGTCAGATCCGCATCGGCCGTGGTTGGATTATAAGTACCGATATCACTTAAGCTGTCGCCAAAAGACACCAGCTCTTTTACATTACGGGTATCTGCCGGTGCACTGGCATCTCCGCCGCCGCCACATGCAGCAAGCAAAGAAGTAAGCAACAAAACAGCAAATGGACGACTGGCGCGTGGCAGCGAAGAATTCATGTATATCTCCCGTCTTGTTATGATTTACCGCAACTCAAAGCCCGCGGCTCTGTAGTGGCAGTCTTGATGCTACGTAATCAAACGAATGTTTGACAACACCGGACAGCCCAGGACTATCCCTAAGTCATATGATTTAACCCAGGATCCTGAAAATAAGGCATACCGCCAAAAAAAATGAAATTTATAAGCAGATAAGCAATATATCGCCCGATACCCGCTTAATTCCGCTATTAAAAATAAGTTTCGCCGCAAAATAACACAGAACCGGGTTAGCGTGAATTGGCGGATCACGCCGCAGCATCGATCAAAAAGTACAGAAATCTTTATGTAATAAGCTCACTATTCGCTATGAATTGATGTATTTAAACGACAAACAAAATCAATACGTTTACTTAAAGTAGCCAGGAATTAAATAACTGCTGCTTTTTTGCTGTTTTAAATGATCCCATACACAAGCAGAGCGGCTTTTAAACGCGGCCGGCAATGATTTAAAACCAGGAAAACGATGCAAACCAATTACTTACAGAAGGGAGCGGGCATGTGGCCGGCTGATTTTATTCCGTACTACCACCATGAACCGATCAGCGATGGCGCAATTTGTCTGGCCTTTATTGGCGATCAGTTACTGGTCTGCCCTGATGGCCGGCTGCCTGGTGCCAGCGTTTTACCCGGGCAGGAAAGCGCCGAGATTTCAGTTCATTTTGGTAGTCAGGGCGATCAAAAGTATATTTTGCAGGCCTGGCCACAAGGCACTCTCTTTGCAGAGCCACTTTTGGCGCTTGGCCTGCGCGCGGCATGGGGCCTGGTGGATGACGCCATCTACTGGATAGCCGCCAGAGCACAACAACTGCTGACCTTTGACCGGCAACACCGCTTTTGTGGCTGCTGTGGCACGGCCACCCGCCGCATGCCACAAGAAACGGCCCGCGAATGCCCGGCCTGCCTGCACCGTGCCTATCCGCGAATTTCTCCTGCCATTATGGTGCTGATTCGCCGGGGCCGGCAGCTGCTGCTGGCCCGCTCACCGCATTTTAAGCCGGGGGTTTATAGCGCCGTGGCCGGATTTATTGAAGCCGGCGAGAACGCGGAGCAAGCCGCACACCGTGAAGTTTATGAAGAGGTAGGGGTAAAAGTAGGTGAGCTGCGCTGGTTT
>JBOFGM010000591.1:0-2876 GCA_051649105.1 Iodobacter sp.
GTATTACAGAAGGCGTGCCGACTCTGGACATGCTGTATGTAAAGAAAGCGGTGGACGAAGCCGGTATCCGTTTAATCGGCCCTAACTGCCCGGGTATTATCACTCCGGGTGAGTGCAAGATCGGGATTATGCCTTGGCATATCCATCAGCCAGGCCGTATTGGTATTGTCAGCCGTTCAGGCACACTGACTTATGAAGCGGTGGCACAAACCACTGCTTTAGGCCTTGGCCAGTCGACATGTATTGGTATCGGTGGTGATCCTATCCCTGGTTTAAGCCATATCGATGCACTGCGTCTGTTCCAGGATGATCCTGATACCGATGCCATCATTATGATTGGTGAGATTGGTGGTTCGGCCGAAGAAGAAGCGGCTGAATTTGCACAATCTTATGTGACCAAGCCAGTAGTGGGTTATATCGCGGGTGTGACTGCGCCTAAGGGTAAACGCATGGGCCATGCCGGTGCGATTATTTCTGGCGGTAAAGGCACAGCAGAAGAGAAATTTGCTGCGTTTGAGCGTGCGGGTATTGCTTACACCCGCAGCCCTGCTGAATTGGGTACCACCATGCTGGAATTGCTGAAATCAAAGGGCATGATTTAATTCTTACTGAATTAAACAGCCCCCAACCCCGGATTTGTCCCGGGGTTTTTTTATGGGCGCGGCTTTGGCTGATATTTATCGCTTATTGATCTAATCTGATAAATCAATCCGCAGCCAGCTTATCCGGGGTTCATATGAGAGATCAAATTCGGGCATTTATATTGTCAGGATTGCTTTACGCCCCCGGCGTATTGGCTGAAGAAGTCACTGTTTACGCCAGTGCCGATTATCATCCTGTAACGTTTAAAAATGAGCAGGGTAAACCGGATGGGTTTGGCTATAAGTTGATTAAACATTATGAAGAATTCAGCGGCAAGAAAATCAATTACGAATCAGGCTCCTGGCGGCGCGCTTATTCTCTCGCTGAAAAAGGGCGGGGCGGGATTATCGGCCTGTCTAAAACCAAACCCCGGACTGAAATTTTTGATTATTCAGATCCATTTTTTGTCACGGTGGTGGGGGTGGTGGTTAAAAAAGGGAAAGAATTTCAATTTGATTCGGTGGCCGATTTAAAGGGAAAGCTCATTGGGGTCACTAACGGGGCCAGTTATGGCGAAGAATTTGATGCCGCTGTGGCGGCTAAATTATTTAAGGTGGACGTGAATTACTCGTCGGATATCCGGTTAAAAAAAGTGCTGTATGGCCGGGTGGATTGTGCGCTGGTCAGCTATGGTGCACTGGGGCTGGAGGCCATCTTTAATGAAGATGCTGAGCTGAAGAGCCACCGTAATCAGTTTGTTTATTTAAACCATCCGCTGCTCAGGGATCCCATTTATCTCGCTTTTCATAAATCCATGAAAATGGGCCCGTTTTTAAATCAGTTTAATCAGGCAATTAAAGATGCAAAGCAAAAGGGCGTGATTCCAAATAACTGATTATTCTGCACCCGCGGCATCTGCCGCAAAGACTTCAGCTTCAGTCATATTGTGTGTTGCATTCGCAAATTCATAATAAGCAGGTTTTTTATCAATAAAAATCTGATGGCCAAAAATAAACTCATCTTGTTGATCAAACAATCCCGCCGGCATAATGAACCGTTGTGCTTCTTTTAAGAAGTAAAATAAATGGCTGCCACAATGATTGCAAAATCCGCGTTCAGCCCATTCGGAAGAGGCGTAGCGGCTGATGCTATCCTGAGCGCTAAAGCTCACTTCCGTACCACAGTCAACGGCTAAAAGCGGGCCGCCGTTCCATTTTTGGCACATCTTGCAGTGGCAGGCTCCAACTTCAGTATTTATTTTATTTACACTGAATTGCACACTGCCGCATAAACAGCGGCCGCTGTATTCTTTAGTCATGATGTTTTTTTGGGTTGGTCAGGTTGCTATATTTTATCCGATTGCATGAGTGCGATCCATGCTTTTGGCATTTATCGGGCAGAGAGTAATACGCAATAGCCAGCAAGGGTCAATCATTGTTAGTCTTCATGTTCTTACCCGGGGGATTTATTTTGACTCAGCAGCAGCGCGCTTATTGTTTGGGTTTATTGGCAGTTCTTGCCTGGTCTACCGTGGCAACGGCGTTTAAATTAAGCCTGGCTCATTTAACGCCGGCCCAATTGCTGCTTTATGCCAGCCTGGCCTCCTTTTTATCTTTATTGTCTATTCTTGTTTTTCAGGGGCGGTTAAAAGAGCTGTGGCCGGCTTTATGTAAAAACTGGAAAGTCTCTTTATTATTTGGTGCCATTAATCCTTTTTTCTATTACCTTCTTTTATTTAAAGCGTATTCCTTATTGCCGGCACAAGAAGCACAGGCCATTAATTATACCTGGGCATTAACCATGACTTTGCTGGCGGTGCCCTTTTTAAAGCAGACATTAAAGCACAACGATATTCTGGCGGCTTTGCTGTGTTATGGCGGGGTATTGGTGATTGGCACACGCGGCCAGTTGCTTAGCCTGACATTCTCCGACAGCACTGGTTTAGTGCTGGCGCTGGCTTCAACCCTGCTCTGGGCCACATACTGGATTTTTAATACTAAAGATCAGCGGGAGCCGGTGTTGGGCTTAACGCTGAATTTTGCCATCTCGCTGCCGCTGTCACTGCTCTGGTGCGCGCTGGATGGGGGATTGGTGGCGGTCAGCTGGCAGGGGCTGCTTGGCGCGGCTTATATCGGCGCATTTGAAATGGGATTTACCTTTGTGTTATGGCTGCTGGCGATGAAACTGACGCAAAGCACCGCCCAGATTGCTAATTTGATTTTCCTCTCGCCACTCTTATCGTTATTGCTGATCCGGTTTTTTATTGGTGAAGCAATTCTGCCTTCCACTTTACT
>JBOFGM010000592.1:0-12802 GCA_051649105.1 Iodobacter sp.
CAGCTGCCGCAGGGCTTGGCCGAGCTGGAGGGGAAGGAGCAAGACGGGGCTTATTTCATCTGGAAAAATTTAATCATTTCTTCCATTTTTTGGGCATGCAAGGTCAGCTCGCCCGAGGTGCCGGACAGATCTTCTGCCGCAATGGCGGTGTCCTGGGTGGCGTGTGTCAGCTTGGAGACGGATAAATTAATTTGCTCAATGCCAATCAGCTGCTCCCGGGAGGCGGCTGAGATTTCCTGCACTAAATCGGCAGTTTTTCTGATTGAAGGCACAATTTCATTAAGCAGGGCACCGGCGCGCTCGGCTTGCTCCACGCTGCTGCTGGTCAGAATGCTGATTTCCTGGGCGGCAGTCTGGCTGCGCTCGGCTAATTTACGCACTTCTGCGGCCACCACGGCAAAACCTTTGCCTTGCTCGCCGGCTCTGGCGGCCTCAATGGCGGCATTTAACGCCAGCAGATTGGTCTGATAGGCAATATCGTCAATAATCCGGATCCGGCTGGCAATTTCCCGCATTGCCAGCATGGTTTGCTTTACCGCTTCGCCGCCGGCAATGGCATTTTCTGAAGAATGCGCCGAGATATCTTCGGTAATACGGGTGTTCTCATTATTTTGCGCCACAATGGCCGTCATTTGTTCCAGATAGGCGCTGGTTTCTTCAATACTGGTGGCTTGTTGCATGGCGTTATAAGTCAGATCTTTGGCCGATGAATTAATTAAATTGGCCCGCTGCGCTAATAAATAAGAGGTTTCATTAATATTTTCCAGCACATCATGCAATTTGGCGGTCATGCTTTTTAAGGCAAACAATACGCTGTTACTGTTGGCGTTTTTAAATGGGTGATGCAAATTCCCTGCCGCAATTTCCAGAATTAAGCGACGCGCCTCCCCCGGTCCGCAGCCAATTCTATGGATAATTCCAAAATAGGTTTGTGAAATCAGCAGGATTGAAAGCAGGCCAACGATCAGTGTGGCGATGCTGATTAACCAGAAATGTTGTTGCCGCTGCTGATTCAGTGCCGCGATATTTGTCCGCTGATTAACCGAAATAATTAATTGCTCTGCCAGAGAATTTAAAGGGGCGCCGGCCACCTGAATGGCCCTGATATCCTGTGGGCTGAAACCGGTTTTCTCTGTAAAGCCCGCTTCGTGAGTTTGTTGAATCAGCGCAGGATTCCCGGCCAGCTGATGGCTGAATAGCAGGGCAGAATATTGCTGCTGCTGAGCCAGATAAAGCTGCTCATTACTGCGGTTAAACAGAAAAATACCGCTATACAGCAGAGCAATTAAAATCACAAAAAACAAGGCTCTGCTGATAAATACCGTTTTCATATTAGGCAGGGCCATTTTAAAACTCCTGTTTTAAAACCAGCGTTACAAGCAAAGAGATCTGCGCTATTCGGGTGTTTAATAAAATTAGCTCTTCAGCCGTCTCTTAGGCAAGGCCAGATTCAATAAGCCCGCGGCACTCAGGTAATAAAGCTGTTTTTTTAATGGCGATAGCGGCGCATGCTGCCGGCAGGGGCAAGACGTAAGTCTTTGAGTGCGCAGCCAAACTTATGTGAGAATCGTTCTTATATCGGGTAAACTTCGCCCTTCGCCCACGGGCTGATCCGGTCCATCCTTTACGTGGATGACCACCTGGAGATTTATAAAATGATACAAACACAGCCGATTGTGGTGGCCGCTTTATATAAGTTTGTCACTCTGGCCGATTTTGAAGCCTTAAAAGAGCCTCTGTTACAAAGCATGGTGGATAACGGGGTGAAAGGTACCCTGCTGCTGGCGGCAGAAGGAATTAATGGCACCGTGGCCGGGTCCCGTGCCGCGATTGACGGCCTGCTGGGCTGGTTAAAGGCAGATGCACGGTTTGTGGATATCGACCACAAAGAATCTTATTGTGACGAGCAGCCGTTCTACCGCAGCAAGGTTAAGCTTAAAAAAGAAATCGTGACCTTAGGTGTGCCGGGGGTGGACCCCAACCTGTCGGTGGGCACTTATGTGGAAGCAGAAGACTGGAACGCCCTGATCAGCGATCCGGAAGTGCTGCTGATTGATACCCGCAATGATTATGAAGTGGCTATTGGAACCTTTGAAGGGGCGATTGATCCTAAAACCGCCAGCTTTCGCGAATTTCCTGAGTATATAAAACAGCATTTTGATCCGGCTAAGCATAAGAAAGTGGCCATGTTTTGCACCGGCGGCATTCGCTGCGAAAAAGCCTCCAGCTATATGCTGGGCGAGGGCTTTGCCGAGGTCTTCCATTTAAAAGGCGGTATTTTAAAATATCTGGAAACCGTGCCGCAGGAAGAAACCAAATGGCAGGGCGATTGCTTTGTTTTTGATAATCGCGTCACCGTTCGCCATGATTTAAGCGAGGGTGACTTTGATCTTTGCCATGCCTGCCGTGAGCCGGTTTCGGCGGCAGACCGTGAATCAGCGCATTATGTGGCCGGAATCAGCTGCCCGCATTGCTGGAATACACTGAGCGAAAAAACCCGCAATGGTGCGCGTGAGCGGCAAAAGCAGATTGAGTTGGCAAAACAGCGTAATCAGCCCAATCCTTTAGGCAGAAACATGCGCGATAAGTAATCTGCGCTGCTCCGGGCCGTGGCCCTCTTTACCGGGAATCTCTTTTTGAAAAGTCATACGCCTCCCCGTTCCAGCCTGCTTGTGGTGCTGGTTATTCTTTTGCTGGCGCATTTTTATCTGGGGATGCGTCTGATCCCTGCGCTGGATTTAACGCCGGCGGGGGTGATGGCCGTCTGGCTGACGCTGCTGCTGTCTTGTGGCTTATTGCCTCTTGGCGTGGCTGCCCGCTTTATCAGCGAGCCGCCCTGGTCTGATCGCCTGGCCTGGCTGGGTTTAATGGCAATGGGGCTGTTTTCCTCTTTATTTGTCTTAACCCTGTGCCGGGACCTGTCTTTACTGGCGATGGTCTTTATCTTAAATGATGCCACTTATGCCGCCTGGCAAAGCCTGAGTGCGCTGCTGGTTCCGGCCGGAGCGCTCTTGTTTACGCTGGTGGGCTTAATCAATGCCCGGCGCAGTGCGGCCATTGTGGATGTGACGGTGCCGGTGATGAATCTGCCCGCCGAGCTGGCGGGGTTTACCATTGCCCAGATCAGCGATATTCATATTGGCCCGACCATTAAAGGCCCGTATCTGGATGCCATTGTGGATAAGGTAAATAGCATGGGGGCCGATCTGGTGGCGGTTACCGGTGATCTGGTGGATGGCAATGTGGCGGATCTGGCCGTGCATACCGCGCCGCTGGGCCGTTTGCAGTCTGTGCACGGTACATTTTTTGTAACGGGCAACCATGAGTATTACTCCGGTGCGCTGCCGTGGATTGCCGAATTGCGCCGGCTGGGTTTGCAGGTGCTGCTTAATGAGCATGTTTTATTGCAGCATGGCTTGCATCAGCTGGTGGTGGCCGGGGTGACCGACTACAGTGGCGGGCTTTTTTATCCGGATCATCGCAGTGATGCCGCCGCAGCCCTTGCCGGCTCGCCGGCAGATTCGCCGCTCAGGTTGTTACTGGCGCATCAGCCGCGCAGTGCCTTTAAGGCGCAGGATTTAGGCTTACATTTGCAGCTGTCCGGGCATACGCATGGCGGGCAGTTTTTTCCCTGGAATTTCTTTGTCCGCTTTCAGCAGCCCTTTACTGCGGGTTTAAATTTACTGGGCAATGTCTGGGTTTATACCAGCCGTGGCACCGGTTATTGGGGCCCGCCCAAGCGTTTGTTTGCCCCGTCCGAAATCACCCGGATTACTTTGCAGCAGGCCGGTAAAATCAGCTGATCGATTTAAACCCCGTACTGCTTTACTAAAAACCCTGCTACTGGCAGGGTTTTTTTTGCTTAAAAGATGTAATGAGGGCAGTAAGTAAAATATTAATTATTTTTTGCGGCTTGTTCTATCTTTTACAGTAATCACAATTTTTTGGGTGCTGGAAATGTCGCTGAAATTTCGATTACTTCTGATCAGTTTTTCCGGCGTTGTGGCTGTTTTGATTATGGGCTTTTTTGGTCTGATGGGGCATGAGGCGGCACACAGCAGTGTCGCTAATCTGTTGGGCAGTTTATCCAATACCCGTAATCAGATGGAGGCCGATATGATGCATGACGCCATACGTGGCGATGTGTTGTCCGGCTTGCTGGCATTTAAAAACGACAATAAAACCGAAGTAGAGGCGGCAGAGAAAGACTTGGCAGAGCATGGCCGGCATTTTAAAGAAATGTTTGCCCTGAATGAAAAAAGTGAGAGTAACCCTGAGATTAAAAAGAAAATAACCCAGCTGAATCCTTTAATTGATCAGTATCTGAATGCCGCCGATTCAGTGTTTAAAACTGCAAAAACAGACCCGCAGAAAACAGATGCTTTGCTGCCGCCTTTTCAGGCGCAGTTTGATGTGCTGGAAAAAGAAATGGCTGCATTATCTGATTTAATTCAGCAGGAATCGGCACAAAATACACAAGAATCTGACGCCATTTTTGCCAGCTATAAATTAAAAATGATGATTTTTCTGGTGGTCGTTATTGTGGCAATGCTCACCGTTTCCACTCTGGTTTCCAAAAAAATTACCGGCGTGCTGACGTATGCTATTTCTTTAGCCAAAGATATTGCCAGCGGAGATTTGCGCAATCAGATCGAAATTAAAAGCACCGATGAAATGGGGCAGTTATTACTTTCTTTGGATGAAATGCAGAATAATCTGGCGGTGATGATTTCTAAAGTCAGCGCCAGTGCGGCCGAGGTGATTAAGCTGGGGCTGGAGCTGGCGGTGCAATCGCAGCAAATGAAACATGCTTCTGAACATCAGAATCAGTCGGCCGAATCCATGTCCAGGGCCATTGGGCAAATGACGCAAAGTGTTTCCCATGTGGCGGGTAATGCCAGAAATGCCGAGATCTTATCGGCCGATTCGGCCGAGCAATCGCATAATGGCGCGCGGATGATTGAAGAGGTTTTATTGGGAATGAATGCCGTTGAATTATCGGTGGTGGAAACCTCCGGCATTATCCGTAATTTGGGTGAACAATCGGATCAGATTCATTCTATGGTGCGGGTGATTAAAGAAATTGCCGATCAGACTAATTTGCTGGCGCTCAACGCCGCCATTGAAGCGGCCAGAGCGGGTGAGCAGGGCCGTGGCTTTGCTGTGGTGGCCGATGAAGTGCGCGTGCTGGCCAGCCGTACCACACAATCCACTCAGGATATTGCCAAGGTAGTGGATGATATTCTGGCCGGTACCCGTTTTGCCATAGATAGCATGGATAAGGGCGTGGTGCGGGTTAAAGATGGCAATGAGCAGGCTAAAGCTGCCGCGGAAGTGATTCAGAATACCCGGGCGGGGGCCGCCGATGTGATTAAGGCGGTCAAAGATATTGCGCAGGCCATGCAGGAGCAGCACCGGGGCAGCGATGAAATATCCGGCGGTATTGATCGGATTGTTTCGATTGCTCAGGAAAACGAGCAGGCCACGCATCAGGCGGTGGAAACGGCTTCCCGCTTAAATGAGTTGGCCGCCAATTTAAAAGTACTTATTTCACGCTTTAAACTGGCCGGCCAACAGGCTTAGCCCATAACCTCTTTGCTATAAGATGCTCTGTCGATATCGATGATTTCGGCGCAAATCTGGATCTGTAATTGATCCGGATTGGGGATTTGCCCGGAGAGGGCCGCCAGCATCGTGGTGGCCAGCTCTTTTTTGATTGCGGCGGGGCGGTTGCTGAGAATACAGAGCTTTAAATGAATAAAAGCCCGGCCGACCTGATTGCCAATCAGAAAATGATCGAAATGAATGGCACGGCTTTTAATATCTGCCTCAGAAAAATGCCCGGAATCAATCAGTGCCTGATTTAATTTAAGCAGGGCATTTTGGGGATCAAACTGGCGCAGATTATTGCTGTATTCAATCGTCAGATGCGGCATGGTGAATTCCGGTCGGGGCGGCTGAATAGCCTGCCCCGGCAATTATAGCGCCAGTTAAACCGCTTTTACTTCGCCATGCTGAATATGATGGATGGTGCGCTGCGGGAACGGAATTGAGATTCCGGCCTGATCAAAGGCTTTTTTGGTGTTTTCTGTGGTATCAAAAAAGACCGGCCAGTAATGCTCACTGTTAACCCAGACGCGCACGGTTAGATTCACCGAACTGTCTGCCAGTGCCGAAACCACCACCATTGGGGCCGGGTCCTGATGAATCCGGTTGTCATTGTTTAATACCGATAAAATCACGCCGCGGGCATGGTCAATATCGTCGTCATATCCAATGCCAAATACAAAATCCACCCGGCGGGTTTCCATGGCCGAATAGTTGGTGAGATTGCCATTGGCTAATGGGCCGTTAGGAACCACGATTAATTTATTATCGCCGGTGCGTAAACGGGTGGTGAAAATCTGAATCCCTTCCACCGTGCCCATTTGCCCCTGCGCTTCAATAAAATCACCGGCCTTAAATGGTTTAAACATCAGAATCAGTACACCGCCGGCAAAATTAGCCAGACTGCCCTGCAAGGCCAGACCAATGGCCAGACTGGCTGCACCTAAAATAGCAATAAATGAGGTGGTTTCAATGCCGATCATAGAGGCGGCGCTGATTAATAACAGCGCTTTTAATGCCACATTAGCCAGGCTGCATAAAAAATGGCGCAGGGTGATTTCAATATTACTGCGGGTCAGCATTCTTTCCAGTAATTGCGTGGCAATGCCGACCAGTTTCCAGCCGATAAACAGCGTAATCAGCGCGGATAATAATTTTGGCGCATAGCTGATGGCCTGGGCTTGCAGTATTTCAATCCAATTCATAAGGCACTCTGGTTGGGGATAATCTGGCGTTTAGTTTCACAGAAACAAGGGTTTATCCAAAGAGAATAAATTACGCTGCAAACGGGAAATGCTGCACAAAATGGCCGCTAAATGGGGGTTCAGCGGCCGGATTAAGGTGAATATTTAAAAACAGGTCACAGATTGCGCCCTGAGTGGGGGGTAATCAGCGATCAATGCCGCCCATGCAAAGATATTTAATCGAGATATAGTCATCAATGCCGTATTTAGAGCCTTCCCGGCCTAAACCCGATTGCTTGATGCCACCAAAGGGAGCCAGCTCATTGGAAATTAAGCCGGTATTGATCCCGACCATGCCATATTCCAGTGCCTCGGCCACACGCCAGATCCGGCCGATATCGCGGCTGTAAAAATAGCTGGCCAGACCAAATTCGGTGTCATTAGCCAGCCGGATCAGTTCGGCTTCGTTGCTGAATTTAAATACGGGTGCCAGCGGGCCAAAGGTTTCTTCCCTGGCTACTTTCATCTCTGCCGTTACATTCAGCAAAATGGTGGGTTCAAAAAAGCTTTGCCCCAGCGCATGACGATGTCCGCCAAGACGCAGAGCCGCTCCTTTGCTCAGGGCATCGGCAATATGCTCTTCCATTTTGTGCACGGCTTTATCATCAATCAGCGGGCCTTGCGTCACGCCTGCTGCGGTGCCCGGGCCCACTTTAAGTTGCGCCACAGCCAGAGCGAGTTTTTCGCTGAAGGCATCATAAACGCTGTCCTGCACATACAGCCGGTTGGCGCAGACGCAGGTTTGCCCGGCATTACGGAATTTGGCGATCATCACCCCCTCAACGGCGGCATCCAGATCGGCATCATCAAACACAATAAAGGGCGCATTGCCGCCCAGTTCCAGCGATACCTTTTTAACTGTGGCGGCGCATTGCGCCATCAGCAATTTGCCAATTTCGGTTGAACCGGTAAAGGTTAGCTTGGCTACATCCGGGTTTCCCGATAATTCGCTGCCAATCGCCCCGGCAGCCCCGGTAATCACATTAAATATCCCTTTGGGAACCCCGGCTTCTTCGGCCAGCACGGCCAGCGCCAGTGCAGAAAATGGCGTTTGCGAGGCGGGTTTTAACACCATGGCGCAGCCGGCGGCCAGTGCCGGGCCGGCTTTACGGGTAATCATGGCATTGGGGAAATTCCACGGAGTAATAGCGGCGGTCACTCCGATCGCTTGTTTAATCACCAGCAGGCGTTTATCGCCCTGCGGGCCGGGAATAATATCGCCATACACCCGTTTGGCTTCTTCGCTGAACCATTCAATAAAGCTGGCACCGTAGGCAATTTCGCCGCGGGCTTCGCTAAGGGGCTTGCCCTGTTCGGCCGTCAGAATCTGCGCCAGGTCTTCCTGATTGGCCATTACCAGCTCAAACCAGCGGCGCAGAATAATACTGCGCTCTTTGGCGGTTTTCTGTTGCCAGGCCGGCATTGCCCGTTTGGCGGCAGCAATGGCGGTGGCGGTTTCTGCGGCACCCATTTTAGGAATCTGGCCGATGATTTCACCGGTGGCCGGGTTTTTAACGGCAACGGTCACGGCGCTGGTCTGCCATTGGCCATCGATATAACAAGCTTGTTTAAATAATGCGGGATTTTTAAGCTGCAGCATAAAGCGTCCTGTGGAGGGATTGCCCGTGGGGATTTGCGGGCGGGTCGGTGCGCGTTAATTATATTTATCAAGGTGTTTAATATAATCAATGGCCATACTAGGCCTTGCTGTTTTTCATGGCAAATTGATTTATTTACGTTTTGAATCGTGGTTATTCGCTGAGGCTTTTATTTTATCCTGCGCCCGTTTGCAGCGTTTTTATAGAAAATGAATACAGCCCGGCTATCTCTTTACATTTTATTTCTTTGGGATTGCATAGGCTTGCAGGGTTGATTACTCCCTGGAATTGCCTGTGAAACCTATTGCCATCTGCCGTCATGAAGCGACCCAAGGTCCGGGATATTTACAATCTTTTCTGGATAAACATGCCATTCCTTATCGCGTATTTGCGATTGATGCCGGCGACACGCCTCCCCGTTGTGCGGCCGAATTCAGTGGTGTGGTGGTGCTGGGTTCCAACTCGGGCGTGAATGATGGTCTGGCCTGGATCAGCCGGGAAGAAGCCTTGCTGAAAGACGCACTGCGGCTGGAGCGGCCGATTCTTGGCCATTGTTTTGGCGGGCAGTTGTTATCTAAAAGTCTGGGCGGCAAGGTAAGGCGTAATTCGGTGCCGCAAATTGGCTGGGGCAAGGTGCTGGTGACCAAATTTGATGAGTCGCGCCACTGGATGGGGGATAAGCGCGAGCTGGATATGTTTCACTGGCACTTTGATACCTTTGAAGTGCCGCGGGGTGCCAAACGGATGCTGTTTGGTTATTACTGCATGAATAAGGGCTTTGCCCTTGGCCCGCATCTGGGCTTGCAGTCGCATCTGGAGGTGACTGCAGAAAGTATCCGCCAGTGGTGTGCCGAAGACCGGCAAACGCTGGAGCAATGGCAGATGCATAAGTCGGTGCAAAGCGAGGCGCAGATTTTGCACCGGCTGGATGAAAAGGTCGCGGTACTGCATCAGATTGCAGACCATGTTTATGAGCAGTGGTTATGCGGTATTTCAGGCGTATTGCATTCCCATTTTCAGCGGCCACACCGCCCGCATGGCGGCATGGGCTGGCTGGAAGCCTTAAAGTAACGCCGGCTGGATCGGCCCGGGCTTTTATGCGAAAAAAAGCCCGGCTGAACCGGGCTTTGGGTAAAGGGCCATTAACGATAACTTAAGCCGCTTTTTTGGGTGGAAACCCGGGTGCCGGCCTCGCCGCGCACAATGGCTTCAATATCGCCGAGCGAACCAATCACCGCCACTTTGCCGGTATGGCGGGCAAATTCGCAGGCCGCTTGCACCTTGGGGCCCATCGAGCCGGCGGCAAAGCCTAAGCGTTCCAGCTCATCCGGATGCGCCTCGGCAATGGCTTTTTGTTCTGGTTTGCCATAGTCGATATAGGTGGCGCTGACATCGGTGGCAATCACCAGCAGATCGGCACTCAGCTCTTCGGCCAGCAAGGCGGAGCACAGATCTTTATCGATCACGGCTTCAATCCCGTGCAATTGGCCCTCTTTATCGTAGCAAGTGGGAATACCGCCTCCACCGGCGCAAATCACAATCGTGCCGTGTTCCAGCAGCCATTTAACCGGGCGAATTTCAAAAATCCGTTTTGGCCTTGGGCTGGCCACCACGCGGCGGAAATGATCGCCGTCCGGGGCAATGGACCAGCCTTTTTCGGCCGCCAGTTTATCGGCTTCAGCCTTGCTGTAGACCGGGCCAATGGGTTTGGTGGGGTGTTTAAAGGCCGGGTCGGCGGCATCCACTTCAACCTGAGTCAAAATCGTGGCCATCGGCATATCCGGTGGCAGCAGGTTGCCTAGTTCCTGCTCGATCATATAGCCGATCATGCCTTCAGTTTCTGCACCCAGCACATCCAGCGGATAGGGATTCACCTTGGCGTAGGCCGCATTTTGCAAGGCCAGCAAACCCACTTGCGGGCCATTGCCATGGGCAATCACCAGCTCATTGCCGGGAGCAACCCGGGCGATTTGCTGCGCGGCGATATTCACGTTTTCACGCTGATTATCGGCGGTCATGTCTTCTCCGCGACGAAGCAGGGCATTGCCGCCCAGGGCGATGACGATACGCATGATGAATCCTTTATTGTGGTTTTCTCTGTTTTTTCTATGCGAATTAAAGTGGCTGAATCTGTGTTCGTTGCAGGGTGCGGTTTTACCTTTCACTGAAACCGAGCGGGCCCCGGCCGTCGCTGTCCGCAGCGAAGGGGCTTTGTGGGGCGCTGGTTTATTTTTCTGGCGAAGCTGGGTGACCTCTGCTTCGCGGAAACACCGTTATCGGAATCTGTGCCGAAGGCACTGAAGCCCCCGTGCGATGTTCCGCACAGGGCTTCAGGCTGCTTTAAACCCTTAAATATCACCCAGGGTAGAAACCAGAATCGCCTTAATGGTATGCATCCGGTTTTCGGCTTGCTCAAACGCGATATTGGCCGGAGATTCAAACACTTCTTCGGTCACTTCCACTCCATTGGCAAGGAAGGGGTATTGCTCAGCGATTTGTTTGCCCATTTTGGTGTCGCTGTTGTGAAAGGCGGGCAGGCAATGCATAAACTTGGTACGCGGATTGCCGGAGGCTTTCATCATGGCGCTGTTTACCTGGTACGGAAGTAATTGTTTAATCCGTTCTGCCCAGGCTTCAACCGGTTCACCCATCGATACCCAGACATCGGTATGGATAAAGTCCACCCCGGCCACCGCTTCCAGCGGATCTTCGGTCAGCATGATCCGTGCACCGGTTTCGGCGGCAAAAACACGGCATTGCGCGATGAAATCTGCATGCGGCCACAGGGCTTTAGGCGCGGCAACCCGTACATCCATCCCCAGCTTGGCACCAATCAGCAGCAGCGAATTGCCCATATTATTGCGGGCATCGCCCAGATAGGCGTAGCTGATATCGTGCAGGGGTTTGTCGCTGTGTTCACGCATGGTCAGTACATCGGCCAGCATCTGGGTTGGATGGTATTCATCGGTCAGGCCATTAAATACAGGCACATCGGCAAAGGCTGCCAGCTCTTCCACAATTTCCTGGCTGTAGCCGCGGTATTCGATCGCATCGTATAGCCTGCCCAGTACACGGGCGGTATCTTTCATGCTTTCTTTGTGGCCAATTTGCGATGAGGTCGGATCAATATAAGTCACATTGGCACCCTGATCGTAGGCGGCTACTTCAAAGGAGCAGCGGGTACGGGTCGAGGTCTTTTCAAAAATCAGGGCAATATTTTTGCGCAGTAAATGCTGTTGTTCAGTACCGGTATATTTAGCGCGTTTCAAATCACGGGATAAATCAAGCAAATAACGCAGCTCACGGGTGGTGTGATGCATCAGGCTAAGCAGATTACGATTGTGCATATTGAAAGACATAATATTCTCCAGCAAAAGGAACAAAAGTTTCCAATCGGCACCATGGAGGTGCCGGATTGGTCGTGCTCTATGGCTTAATTAATAATCAACAGGGTCCCGGATAATCGGGCAAGTCATGCAGTGGCCACCGCCACGGCCACGGCCCAGTTCGGCCGAGCTGATGGTGATCACTTCAACACCGGCCTTACGCAGCAGGGTGTTGGTGTGGATATTCCGGTCATAAGCCAGCACAACGCCAGGCTGCAGGGCAACAACATTGTTACCGTCGTCCCATTGCTCGCGTTCAGATTCAAAGGAATTGCCACCGGTTTGCACCACGCGCAGGGCGGGCAGATTCAATGCTTCGGCTACAACATCCAGGAAGGGTTTGCTTTCACGGCGCAGATCAATGCCATTAGGTTTGCTTTCATCCGGACGCAGGCTGAAGGCCACAATCTGACTGACCACTTCAGGGAAGATGGTGACCAGATCCCGGTCGCAGAAGCTGAATACGGTATCCAGGTGCATGGCGGCGCGGGATTTAGGCAGGGCAGCAACAATCACCCTTTCAGCGGCACCGGCTTTAAACAGCGACATAGCAACCTGGCCAATGGCCTGATGCGAAGTCCTTTCGCCCATACCAATCAGCACAACGCCATTGCCCAGCGGCATCACATCGCCGCCTTCCAGCGTGGCCGAGCCATGATCGACATCCGGGTCGCCCCACCAGACCTTCACGCCGGCGGCAACAAAATCAGGATGGAATTTATAAATGGCAGTAACCAGCAATGTTTCCTGGCGTCTGGCCGGCCAGTACATTGGGTTTAAGGTTACCCCGCCATAAATCCAGCAGGTGGTGTCCCTGGTAAACTGAGTATTAGGCAGCGGTGGCAGAATAAAGCTGGAATTGCCAAAGTTTTCCCTGAAGATGCTCAGTACATCGGACGGGGTGTCTGGCGGCAGATCCGGAGCCACCACCCCTCCCATCAGAAAATCGGCCAGTTGACGGGGTTCT